>CAIRBC010000307.1 GCA_903876685.1 uncultured Nitrosomonadales bacterium
ATATTATTACTGCTCGACGGCTTGTATGCCCAAGGGCCGGTGATAGAATGTTGCGAGAATTACAACTGGCAATACATGATCGTGCTCAAGGACGGCTCACTGTCCACGGTGTGGGATGAGTATCATGGTCTTTTGCCATTATAGCCAAAAAACGAATACCACCACTCGTGGGGCGGTCGCAAACAGTGCTTTTGCTGGGTCAATAACATCCCTTATGAATACGGACAAAACAACAGCAAACACCTCACCCTGAATGTGGTAGTGTGCCATGAAAAATGGCCGGATGTAGATGAAAATAAACAGAAAGTCATTTTTGAGTCCAAGCACGTCTGGCTGTCCAGTAACCCATTGCGCCGCGAAAATTTACATGAACGTTGCAATCTCGGCGTTCGCTATCGCTGGGGGATCGAAGCTAACTTCCTGGTCGAAAAGCATCAGGGATATCAATATGAGCATTCCTTTGCCAATGACTTGAATGCGATGCGTGGATACCATTACCTGATGCGCATTGGGCATCTACTCAACACGCTGGCGCGATTTTCCTCGACACTCTCGAAAAAGTTTAGTGAAATGGGGGGGCGTGGCTTTATCGATTTTATTCGTATGAGTCTGAGTGGCCCATGGTTTGACCTTAAAACAATACAGAGCCGGATACGCCTTCCATTTGAGCTATGCCTCATTTAAACAGTTACACATGATTCAAAAGTGTATTTCCCGCTACAATTGCGGTAGCCACACTATTGCCTCATGACTGACGCAATCCCATTCATAGAGTGAACATTACGTTAAAATCAAACAAAATCATTCTTGGCACCAGTCAATCTGTGGCCACAATCAATTAATGCGCCATGCAATGTCCGAGGTGTCGGAGCAATACGGATTTAAATATTCATGCGTCATGGCTGCAGTATTGATGACACGTTAGATCCTTCGATTGTGCGCGCCATCATAAACCAGATCGCGACACGAGTTCAGGAGACGACGGCAGAAACCACGGCAAGGCTGGTGGATCTACAAGCCGAAGCTAATATAATTATCAATAAGAATGAGCGTTAGGCATCCGAGCAGGGGTCGCAAGCCGCTGAGCTAGTGGCGCTTCATAACAAATATGCTGAGCTTGCCGGCCGTGCGCAACAAATTGACTCAGAAGTGGCTCGTCATCTTGCTGACTTGAGCAATGAGCGCACAGCTACCGAAGAGGCTCGCATCGCACTGGTCAAGGCTGAGTTACTTCTTGAAGCCGTACCGCGCATCGAGGCCGAAATTATATCAGTGCGTGCAGAACTTTTACTGGCGCAAAAGCAAGCAGCCGAACAGCACGAAGCCGCTGCCGTGGCCACAGTAAGGCTCGAAGCAGAAGTTACTCAACGCAAGACATTGGAACGGCAGCTAGTCGAAGTTCGTGCTAAAGCAAAGATATTTAGCGAGGAAGCGGCGGGGTTGCGCAGTCAGGTTAAAAATTTGCATGAAAAAATTAGTTGACATTGTCATGTTGGATATATATGTTACATGACATATCATAATGCAACATATAAGTTTCAAATCATTATGGCAAAAGTATCCAATCGGGTTAGATCCCGCTACACAGATGAGGCGCTTTTGATGTTGGGCAGCCTGATTCGTGTAGCCCGTACTGAGCGCAAATGGAGCACTCAAGAGTTGTCTGAACGAGCTGCCATTTCGCGTCCTATGCTGTCCAGAATTGAAGAGGGTAATCCAGCCTGTTCAATCGGTGCCGTATTTGAGGTGGCTGCGATTCTCGGCATCAGGCTATTCGACGCAGATAAACCAGCTTTAACCGAAATGCGGCATCAAATCGAGCAAAGATTGGCTCTTCTGCCCAAGGCAGTCCGTAAAACAGGTAAGGTAAAAGATGATTTCTAAACACCTGCTGCAAGAGGTGTATGTCTGGGTATGGCTGCCTGACGCAACAGAACCGGTTGTGGCCGGCTTGCTGAGTAGGCAGGGCGGCACGTTGGTGTTCAACTACGGCAAGAGCTATCTTGAGCGTAGCAACGCCATTGCCATTTATGAGCCGGAATTGCCGCTCCGTTCAGGTGTGTTGCCGCTGTTGAACGATCTTTCCATGCCGAACTCGATACGCGATGCTTCCCCGGATGCATGGGGACGTCGAGTGTTATTGTACTGCAGCAGAAATGGAGATCCGGCAGAACTGGACGAGCTGACCTGCCTTTTGGAGTCAGGCAGTGATCGGATCGGTGCACTTGATTTTCAACTGTCTCCGACTGAATATATTCCCCGTTTGGGCAACCATGCTTCGCTTGAGGAGCTTATGGAGGCGGCGGATCGGTTGCAGGAAGGATTGCCGATCAGTAAAGCACTCGGTCATGCGTTGCAGCATGGCACCTCGATTGGTGGCGCGCGCACTAAGGTCATGATCGAGGCAGGCGATAAGAAATACATTGCCAAATTTTCATCCAGTACCGATATGTACAACGTAGTAAAGGCGGAATACATCGCGATGCGCTTGGCCGGGCTGGCAGGGATCGAGGCTGCGACGGTGAAGCTTGAAAAGGTGATGGGTAAAGACGTGTTACTTGTCGAACGATTTGATCGCGTCAAGGTGGAAGATGGGTGGCGGCGTAAATCAATGGTATCGGCGCTGACCATCCTCGGTCTGGGAGAGATGCAGGCGCGATATGCAAGCTATGAAGATCTGGCAGAAATTGTTCGCAGCAGATTCACTGACGCTGTTAAAACTTTGCGCGAGTTGTTCAGACGTATCGTGTTCAACATTCTCTGTGGCAACACGGACGATCATGCGCGCAATCATGCGGCATTCTGGAATGGCAATTATTTGACACTCACGCCAGCTTACGATATTTGCCCTCAAAGCCGTACCGGAAATGAAGCCTCACAGGCTATGCTGATCGTCGGGCAGAATCGCATGAGTCAATTGAGTGTTTGTCTGGATGCGGCCAGAAAATTTCAGATGAGTAACGACGAAGCTCAGGAAGTCATTGAGCAACTGCAACACGGTATCAATGAGAATTGGGAAATGGTGTGCGACGAGGCAAAATTGACTGCGATAGACAGGCAATTGCTCATGGGCAGGCAATTCTTGAATCCATCCATTTCATGGTAAGTGAGGAGCAATTGCGGTATAGCTATAAAGCAGTCGCAGAATGACACGTGAATTTGCTTGCGACATGGACTGAGTATAAGCTCCTTGGTAACGCTGCTCGGAATTGAGCAGTGCCACTGAGTCTTATACAAATTCAAGGTTTTTTCTGCCGCATAGCGGCTTCGTCCAACAATGATTCAAACTTATTTAATAAATCGGGTGACGTGAGTAGGTTAAAAATTTCAAATACATCGCTAATGGAAGTGTATTGTTGAACACGATGTTGTTTTGACAACACAGAAAGATTATCATGCACGGGGCTGGCTCCTTGCTGGTTTTAATGGTTTGGCGACTAAATATTACCAACTAGCCAGGCTGTTTTGTTATTCAGTTCATGTAGTTATTGCTTAAGTAAATGCCATTCGGGTCAGTACCGTTAGTTTATCCGCAACAACGGTGAAGTTTTTAACTTGGAATTTGAATATCCGGTCATTCGCAATGTAGAATATGGTTTGAAACTGAATAGCATGCCATTTTATGAAATCAGTCGGGGACGGAATAATGTTGAGGTAGCTACTTTCATCGCTGGGACTGGCAAATACAATCCAGTGGCAACATTTTAATCTGGAAGTTTCCATCGCCAAGCGTCTGGTGCAGCTGAATTTGATTAATAACATCGGTACTACTTTAGCAGGGCAAAGGTTTACATTTTCAACTGAGTTACCACTACTGATGCTTAAATTTTCCGTATATTAGGCCAACCCGGAGCCTTCACATGAACTACCCTAAAGCAATGGGTTTTGTAGTATGTACTGAGGTAAGAAGAACATTTTTCGTGAGAGATACGTTTCCTGCGTCAGCACATCCTACAGATAATTTTTTTGGTTTTTTTGCTTAAATGGGTTGGCAAAATAGTTGCTGGATTTTGCAAAGAGGCTTTCCAAATAAAACAAAAGTAATAGGCAAGGTGAGAAGAATATGAAAATTATTAAAGTGTCAAAAATAACTGCTTTGATTGGCATGCTATGTGCAGTTATGTATGCTTCGTTCGTGTGGGCGGATGAAGAAACTGACCGGTTAAAACAATTAGAGCGTGCGATGACTGCGCCTTCCGATACACAATCGATCAGTCAATCGCCAGCTAAGGTAAATAAAACAAAAAATACAACACGCAATCTGGGAGTAATTCGTTCATCGAAAGCTGAGGAAATTGATGAAACGCATGGGGCGGACGCAGGGTTAACACAGAATAATAAAGTGCAAGTCGAAGCTGCCACCGTCCAGGTGAATGCAAATGCAAGGCAATCTGAAACTGTTGCGGTGCAAAGCCAGGCTAATGCGGGTAAATCTCAAACACAAGCGCTCACAAAAAGAGATTGCGGCACAATCGCAACAGACGCAAAACTGACAGCCGTGGAATTTCCAATTCAATTTAATGTCGGCAGTGCTGACCTAACAGATTCAGCTGAAAATACTTTGCAGTTGATCGCGAAAATTTTATCGCTCGCGAATAATTGCGTTTTGGTTGAAGGCCATACAGATTCTGATGGCAATTTTAACCGCAACATGGAATTGTCTCGTCAGCGCGCAGATTCAGTGGTGCAATTCCTCTCGAAAAAGGTGGGAGTTTCCAGGGCTCGGCTTATTGCTTTGGGTAAAGGCTCTAGTGAACCGATCAAAAACCTCGATTCACGAAACCCAAAGAATCGGCGAGTGGTTTTTAAGGTGGTCAGTTAACGCGTTGCTAAATGACTTTCAGTAAGCTCAGACTTCTAGACCTCGACAGCTATTGCGGTTTTATGAACCCATAAAGTAAGCGACCAACAGCACATGCGTTTCATTCTGGCGAAGCTAAGGGATCTTGGACATGTTCGTCCGTGTGATCTGGAAGGTGTGCCGTTACTCATCAACTCCAGCGTAGGGGTGCCCGAAGGGCAGTGTGGTACGTTAATGACAGTCAAACAAACTCATCAGCAAAATTCAAAAATTTAATGGGGCTGTAATGATGGGTACACTCATCGGTCGCGAATAAGGCATTCATGCCTCACCACCAGGCTGGCTCTGGTGATTTTGCTTTTGGTAGG
>CAIRBC010000308.1 GCA_903876685.1 uncultured Nitrosomonadales bacterium
AATGTAATAATGAACTGGAAATTGCCCAATTTATTTATACGTGAAGAGGGATCGATTGTTTAGCTATTTTAATTTTGTAATTGCATAAAGTGTAAACCGAGGAATGAAGGATGCCCAGCATTGGCATTTTTTTTGCCAACTTGCAACTGGAATTTCCATCTTAATACTAACATCCAAGAGCCGAAGATTTATCCAGAAAACTTGATTAGGCATAACGTATCGTTACGATACGTTATGTTACATAGCGAAAGGATAATTCGCTGGGTAACGAAACACTTTAGAAACACTTAAGAGTTTTGCAAACAATCATTTACAATGAAGGCTTCTGCATTCCTGCCTTACTGATATTCGGCGGGAAGCAAGCGTGAAATTTACACAGTCAATAACCCCATGAATGCAGTAGAAATCGAAGAAGCGATATCGAATTTAGCTCTTCAGCCCTTTGATGCGGCTGAGTTTCCGTTCGCGTTTCTGGCGGCTTTTGGCAATAAAAATACGACACTCAAGCGGTTGCGAACCGGCAATAACAATGCATCGGATGTATCGGGCGGTGTGTTGCAGCGGTATAACATCCATCTTGCCGCGTGCGAAGTAGGCACTGTTGGCGCAACGCTCACGGCCTTGCGCGACAGTCCGGCCACCCTCAAGGCGAAGGCGAAATTCATACTCGCGACCGACGGGCAGACGCTGGAAGCCGAAGAGTTGCTGGGCGGTGAAACCGTTGCCTGTGCTTATGCCGATTTCCCCAATCATTTCGGCTTTTTCCTGCCGCTGGCGGGGATTACCACCATCAAGGAAATCAGGGACAATCCGGTCGATGTACGCGCCACCGGGCGGCTGAACAAGCTCTATGTCGAACTGTTGCGCGAAAATCCTGATTGGGCTCAGGATGAACGGCGCGCCGAGATGAATCATTTTATGGCGCGGCTGGTATTTTGTTTCTTTGCCGAAGATACTGATATTTTTAGCGGAACCGGTCTGTTCACCCGGACGGTGGAACAGATGTCTGATCGCGATGCTTCCAACACCCATGAGGTGCTGTCTGAAGTTTTTCGTGCGATGAATATCAAGATTGCGGAACGTGCCACGGTTCAGCCCCGCCTGCCAGCCTGGGCTGATCGTTTTCCTTATGTGAATGGCGGTCTGTTTGCGGGCAGTAATGCCGTGCCGCGTTTTTCCCGCATGGCGCGCACCTATCTGCTGCATACCGGCAATCTGAATTGGAAACAGATCAACCCCGACATTTTTGGCAGCATGATCCAGGCGGTTGCCGATGACGAAGAGCGCGGCGCGTTGGGGATGCACTACACCAGTGTGCCCAACATTCTCAAAGTATTGAACCCGTTGTTTCTGGACGATTTGCGCACCTCCTTGACTGAGGCGGGCGATAACAGGATTAAGCTGCTTAACCTGAGGAAACGCATGGCGCGCATCCGCGTCTTTGATCCTGCCTGTGGTTCCGGCAATTTTTTAGTGATTGCTTACAAGCAGATGCGCGAGATCGAGGCGGAAATCAACCGACGCAGGGGAGAATCTCACCTCGGCAGCGATATTCCGCTGACCAATTTTAGGGGCATAGAACTGCGTGATTTTCCGGCTGAGATTGCCCGTCTGGCACTCATCATCGCCGAATTCCAGTGCGATGTGCTGTATAGAGGACAGAAAGATGCGTTGCAGGAATTTTTGCCGCTGGCAGCCGAAAACTGGATAGTCTGCGGCAATGCGCTACGGCTGGATTGGTTGAACATCTGCCCGCCGACCGGAACTGGTGTCAAGCTGCTCAGTGACGACCTGTTCAATACGCCGCTGGATCAGGCGGAAATCGACTTTGAGAACGAAGGTGGCGAGACGTATATTTGCGGCAATCCGCCCTATTTGGGTTCCACCTGGCAGACGGATGAGCAAAAGGCTGATTTGCAAGCAATATTTTCCAGTCGCAGCAAAAATTGGAAGTCGCTCGACTATGTGGCGGGCTGGTTCATGAAGGCCGCTGACTATGGCACCAAAACCAATGCTGCCGCCGCCTTTGTATCCACCAATTCAATCTGTCAGGGACAGCAGGTTCCCATTCTTTGGCCGTTGGTATTCAATACCGGCAACAGAATCACGTTTGCGCATACCTCATTCAAATGGGCAAATCTCGCCAGCCACAACGCGGGCGTGACCGTGGTGATCGTTGGTTTAACGTCACAAATCAAAGTATTGTGCCGTTTATATTCCGGGAATGGCAAGATAGATGCTATGGATGTGAAGGAGGTAGAGTACATAAACGCCTATCTGGTGCCGGGAGCTAATGTGATGGTGGATAAGGCAACCCATCCCTTGAGTAATCAGGCAGAAATGAGCTTTGGAAATAAACCTGTTGATGGCGGTCATCTACTGCTGTCAAGAGATGAGGTTGCTGCACTTGGTCTGACGATTGAACAACGCGCACGGTTTATCCGCCGTATTTATGGATCGGCAGAGTTTATTCGTGGCCTGGAACGCTATTGCCTATGGATTGAGAATGTTCATCTCGAAGAAGCGATGCGCATTGCACCAATTCGACAACGTATTGAAGGTGTGAGAGAAATGCGGCTGGCAAGCCGAGACAGCGGTGCGAATGAAATGGCAGCGCGGGCGCACCAGATGCGGGAAATGAATATAGGTTTGAGCCAGACGATTGTAATGCCTTGTGTTTCCTCAGAATCCCGTGAATATTTGCCTGTAGGCGTGATTGACCAAAAATCAACCGTAACTAATCTTGCCTTTGCTCTCTACGACGCTCCGCTCTGGAACTTGGCTCTGATTGCTTCCCGCCTGCATCTGGTCTGGATAGGCACAGTTTGTGGCAAATTGAAAACTGATTTTCGCTATTCCAACACTATGGGCTGGAACACCTTCCCCGTCCCTTTCCTCACCACGCAAAACAAGATCGAGCTGACCCGTTGTGCGGAAGCTATCCTGCTGGCGCGCGAAGCTCACTTCCCCGCTACCATCGCCGACCTGTACGACCCGGACACTATGCCGGATAATCTGCGCCATGCACATGAGCAAAACGACGAAGTGCTGGAGCGCATCTACATCGGTCGCCGTTTCAAAAACGACACCGAGCGTCTTGAAAAACTGTTTGATCTATATACAAAAATGACGGCAGCGGTCAAACGCCCCTCTCCCCGCAAGCGGGGCGAGGGGGGCATTAAAAGCGAAGGGAAGCAAGCATGAGCGATGTCACGAACGATAGCCCTATCGGTCTAACCCCGCCCCCCGAAGGTTACGGCGACTGGCTATGTGAGCTAAAAGCGCAAATACACGAGGCGCAGCAGCGTGCAGCGCAAGCGATTAACTTAGAGCTGGTTTTGTTGTATTGGGAAATTGGCAACGCTATTTTGATTCGACAAAACAAACAAGGCTGGGGCGCAAAAGTGGTGGATCGCTTGGCACATGATCTGCACACCAGCTTCCCAGATATGCAGGGGTTTTCTGTACGAAACCTAAAATACATGCGAGCCTTCGCCCAGTGCTGGAACGATATTCAATTTGTGCAACAGTTGCTGCACAAATTGCCATGGGGGCATAACCTTGTGTTGCTTGATAAGCTGGAGACTGAACAGCAGCGTCGCTGGTATGCGGCTAAAGCCATCGAGCACAACTGGTCGCGAAACATTCTGGTGATGCAGATTGAAACTCGTTTGCTGGAACGCAGTGGTACGGTGTTGACCAATTTTTCGACCACGTTGCCAAAACCGCAATCCGATCTGGCTCGCGAATCCCTGAAAGATCCCTACCGCTTCGACTTCCTTGGTCTGACCAGCGAAGCGCAGGAGCGCGAGATTGAACTCGCCTTGGTAAAACATGTCACCGAATTCCTGCTGGAGCTGGGCGCAGGTTTTGCGTTTGTCGGGCAGATCAAGCGAGCTGAGGTGATGGATTTATGCCGATTGACAGAGGGGCAGGTCAAGCGGTTGTTGCAACGGATGCTCGCTACAAATCTGATCGCAAGGCATGGGCAGAGTAAGGCGACGGCTTATACCAAGCCTGAAATGTCTTTGGGCCAGTAGTTTGCGGATCAATACGGATCAATACGGATGAATACGGATCATTCAGTGATTGATTGATAATTTTTTGAGCACCAATTCCATGGATATCATGAACAACCCGACCAATACCTACACAGTACCCTCGGTATCTATCTCTACGGCGCGTACCGGTGCCTCCAGCAAGGCCAATGAACTGGGGATGCGCGACATGCAGGAGCGCGCCTATGCCAAACGTGGTGAGCAATATCTGTTGATCAAATCGCCACCGGCGTCGGGAAAATCCCGCGCACTGATGTTTATCGCACTGGATAAACTCCATCATCAGGGTTTACAGCAGGCCATCATCGTGGTGCCGGAACGTTCTATCGGCGGCAGCTTTGCCGATGAACCCCTAAGCGAACACGGCTTCTATTGGGATTGGCAGGTGGCTCCGCAATGGAATCTGTGCAATGCTCCTGGTGCAGATGAGATTCGCGTAGCCAAGTCCAAGGTGGACACGGTACGCAAGTTTCTGGAAAGCACCGACAAGGTGCTGGTCTGCACCCATGCCACTTTCCGCTTTGCGGTGGAAGAACTGGGTATCCACGCCTTCGATAACCGTCTGATTGCCATAGACGAATTCCACCATGTTTCCAGCAACCCGGACAATAAACTGGGTAGTCAGTTGGGTGCCTTCATCGCGCGCGACAAGGTGCATCTGGTCGCCATGACCGGTTCCTACTTTCGCGGCGATAGTGAGGCGGTGCTGGGGCCTGCGGATGAGGGCAAATTCGAGACGGTCACCTACACTTATTACGAGCAGCTTAACGGCTATCAATGGCTCAAGTCTTTGGAGATAGGCTATTTCTTCTATACGGGTTCTTATGTGGATGCGGTGACCAAAGTGTTGGACCCTCAACTTAAAACCATTGTCCATATCCCCAATGTGAATGCGCGTGAAAGCCTCAAAGACAAGGAACGCGAGGTGAATGAAATCATGCACGGTCTGGGCGAGTGGAAGGGTGTTGATCCGGTGACCAGTTTTCATTTGATAGAGGGCAAGGACGGGCGATTACTGAAAGTCGCCGATCTGGTGGATGACAGCGATTTGTCTATGCGATCCCGCGTGCTGACTGCGCTGAAAGACTCGGCGCAGAAAAACAACCGCGACCATGTGGACATCATCATCGCGCTGGGGATGGCGAAGGAAGGTTTCGACTGGATATGGTGCGAACATGCGCTGACCATAGGCTACCGCAGCAGCCTCACTGAAATTGTCCAAATCATCGGTCGAGCTACCCGTGATGCCGTCGGCAAGGAACGGTCACGCTTCACCAATCTGATTGCCGAACCCGCCGCCGAGCAGTCGGCTGTTGCCTAAGCGGTGAACGATATGCTCAAGGCGATTTCCGCGAGTCTGCTGATGGAACAAGTGCTGGCACCGCGCTATGAGTTCACCCCCAGGAATGCCGGCGCCAAAGAGGGATTCGATTATGGCGAGGAAGGTTACAAGGAAGGGGGTCGCAATGTCGGGGTTAACAAGGATACCGGACAGATTCACGTCGAGATCAACGGGTTGGTCACGCCGCAAAGCCCGGAGGCTACGCGCATCTGTAAGGAGGATTTGAATGAGGTTGTCACCAGTTTTTTGCAGGATAAAACCGTGCTGGAACGTGGCCTGTTTGATCAGGAAAACACCCTGCCCGAAGAATTGACCCAGTTGCGCATGGGCAAAATCGTGCGCGAGCGTTATCCCGAATTAAGCAATGCCGACCAAGAGTCTATACGCCAACACGCCATCGCCGCGATGAATGTCACCCAGCAGGCAAAACTGGCGTTAGCTCAGAGTGATGCGATAGGGAAAGATGCGAACGGAAGCGACGCAATACAGGGCAATACTGCGTTTCTGGATGGGGTACGCAAGTTCGTCAACGTGCGCGATCTGGATATCGACCTGATCGACCGCATCAATCCCTTCGAAGCAGCTTATGCGGTATTGGCGAAAGCGATGGACGAAAAATCGCTGCGCCAGGTGCAGGAAAGTATTGCTGCCAAGAAGGTGAGTATCCCCGAAGATGAAGCCCGCGAACTGGCAAAGCGTGCTCTGCAATTCAAGACTGAGCGGGGGCGTTTGCCGGAGATCAATGCTGCCGACCCTTGGGAAAAACGTATGGCCGAGGGTGTGGCAGCCTTTGCACGCTTCCGCGCACAGGCGAAGGCGGCACAGGGAGCGAACGGCAATGGCTGATACTTCGACTGCGCTCAGCACAGGCTTGGACGATGACGAACTGCTCGATGCGCTGGGTATCGAAGTCGCTCCGCTCAAGGCTACAGGTCACACTCCGCGTGAGGAACGCATCATTGCCGGCTTCGAAGATATTCTGCGGTTTTACCAGACTCAGGGACGCATACCATTACATGGCGAGGGACATGATATCTTCGAACGTCTGTACGCCGTGCGCCTGGATCAATTGCGCAAGTTGCCGGAAGCGCAAGTGCTGCTGGCAGATCTGGATAAACCCGGTCTGTTATCCGGTGCGGCAATAGCTAAGGCAGCGGTGGATGAACTTGACGAAGAGGCATTGCTTGCCGAATTGGGGATAGGCGATAAACCGGCTGATGAGAATGATATCACCGTGTTGCGTCATGTACGTTCAACGGTTGAAAAGCGTGCGGCAGAAGAAATTGCCGACCGTACACCCTGCGCGGATTTCGACAAATTCCAACCACTGTTTGTGCAGGTGGAACGGGAGTTGAAGGCCGGCATCCGCAAAACGCTGCGTTTCGGGCGTGATGCCAGTATTGCCTGCGGGAACTATTTCATCCTCGGCGGGCAGCTTGCGTATGTGGCTGAAGTAGGTGAAATGTTCAAGACACAGAGCGGACATGACGATGCGCGGCTGCGGGTGATTTACAACAATGGCACTGAAAGCAATCTGTTGCTCCGCTCACTCCAAAAGGCGCTCTACAAAGACGAGACCGGTCGCCGCCTGACCGACTCGGACATGGGGCCGCTGTTTGGTGCTGCGACCGAACCGGACGACATTGCAAGTGGCACCATCTACGTGCTGCGCAGTCTGTCCGACCATCCTTTTGTCACCGAACACCATGAATTAATTCACAAGATTGGCGTGACTGGCGGCAAAGTCGAGACCCGCATCGCCGGTGCTGAAAAGGATGCCACCTACCTGTTGGCGGCTGTGGAGGTCGTCGCGACCTACAAACTCCATAATCTGAACCGCACTCGGCTGGAAAATATATTCCACCGCCTGTTCGGTGCGGCACAACTCGACTTGACCATAGCAGACCGCTTCGGCAATCCAGTCAAGCCGAAGGAATGGTTTTTGGTACCGCTGCATGTAATCGACGAGGCGGTTGGGCTAATTAGGGATGGCTCGATCACCGAAGTGACCTATGACCCAAAGACGGCGCGGTTGATAGGGTGAGTGTGTGCAAAATTTTCGCCCAAGTAATTTTTCTGTCTGTCGGATAATATGAAAACCCAATTTAACGTGAAACTCGCGCAGCGATCGTCTTCTCCCTCGCCCGCTTGCGGGAGAGGGATGGGGAGAGGGAAACGGGCATGATGGGTTTCATCATCAGGGGTGGCAATTTGCCATGCCCGTTAGGTAACGTGAAAGAATCC
>CAIRBC010000309.1 GCA_903876685.1 uncultured Nitrosomonadales bacterium
CAGAACCAAAATGGTAATGTTGGTCTGGCAGGATGTTTTCTAACGGCAAGCCTGCACACTCTAATGACCAACCGGTATACAGAGGCATCCTAACCCGGTCTATTTGTAAATGCAGCGAAAAACGGTAAGCCTGATTGTTCCTCAGGGTTGCGCAAGGTGTAATTCCTTGAGTATGTTGATGGTAACTGATACGGATGGACAAGCAGGTAAATGATGCTGGAAAAAGCGAAGGCGTTTCTGTAATTGAAGCGATAGGGATTCAAGATTTGTCCCGATCCGAAAGGATGCTGACTTCCTAAATGGGCGCAATGTCCAGCAGGTGTAACAGGACAAAGCAGATTAGGTAAACCTTACAAGCTGGGCAAGTTTAAAATGAGTAGTGCGTTTGTACTATTAGCGGTTCAGCGCCAAGTCAGACCATGGTTTTCCATCAACTGGAAAACCTGTAATGACATGGTAAGGTCACTACAAAATCGAATTGTTCAATCTGTGCAACAGGGGGCGTGGCGCAAAGTCAAACGCCTCATTCATCTTTTAATCCGCTCCTTCTCCGCCAGAGCATTGGCGGTGAAGCGGGTTACCGAGAACAAGGGTAAAAAAACAGCAGGCATTGATGGCAAAAGGTGGCTGACACCGGATCAGAAAATGCAGGCCATAGGCACCATCGCGCGTTGGCAAGGGTATCAACCCAAGGCACTAAAACGCATACGCATTCCGAAGAAGGATAAGAGTCAAACCCGACCGTTGAGCATCCCCACGATGGAAGACCGGGCACGGCAAGCACTTTATATGCTGGCACTGGCCCCCATTGCGGAAACGCTGGCGGACGGGAATTCATATGGCTTTCGTTCCAAACGGCGCTGTGCGGATGCCATCGACCAGATATTCAAAGTGCTGCGCCTGAAAGGCTCGTCGCAATGGATTTTGGAGGCGGACATCAAAGGCTTTTTCGACAATATCAATTTCGATTGGATACTGCAAAATATTCCGATCAACAAGAAGATATTGAGCGCATGGTTAAACTGTGGTTTCATCGAAGACAGGACCTTTCACCCGACCACCACGGGCGTACCTCAGGGCGGCATCATCAGCCCGGTGATCGGCAATAGGGTGCTGGATGGACTGGAAGCGGTTATCTGCAATAATCCGAGATATAAACGTATCCACGGGATTAATTTCGTGCGCTACGCTGACGACTTTATCGTCACCGCCAAAACAAAGGAGGTGCTTGAGAATGAAATTATTCCCAGGATCAACGCATTTCTTGCACCGCGAGGTGTCTGGCTCTCGGAGAAGAAAACGCGGATTACTCACATCAGCGAAAGTTTTGACTTCCTGGGGCAAACGATACGCAAGTATCGTCGCTCCGATGACAGCCTGGGCAAGATTCAGATCGAACCCAGCAGGTCATCGGTAGACTCCATCAAGCAGAAAATAACTGAGACTTTCCATCAGTCCGGTCAACTGACACAAGACGAATTGATTTCACGACTCAACCCCGTATTGCGCGGCTGGGCCAACTACCACCGACACATAATCTGTGGAGAAACATTCGCCGAAATCGACAGCTTTGTCTGGTTTCGCATCATGCGCTGGGGCAAGCGCCGCCATCCGGCTAAAACTGCACCATGGCTGGCCAGGACGTATTTCAGCCAGGAACAGCCTTGGACATTTCAGGATAAAGTCAGCGGCAAAACCCTTATCCGGCTTACACGGGATATTCAAACTTTTCGGCACATCAAAATTCAGGGCAGTGCCAATCCATTTGACATACAATGGAAAGACTACTTCCTGCACCGCGAACAGTCGCTTAAGATGAAATCCACCGGTCACTTTCTTGGTAAATTATTGACGCAGCAAAACGGCTTTTGCCCGCACTGCAATCAACTCATCCAACTTGAAGATGAAACACGCTTTCATTACACCGACGGCGATTCAAACAATCGGAATTATAACAACGTTTCGATGCTTCACAAAAGTTGCCTGAGTGCTTACCAATATATTAAAAGTTTAGTTAAACAGGTGCATCCGACAGTCTCGGATGTTTGTTATGCTTGAGCCGTATGCGGGGAAATCCTGCAAGTCCGGTTCTGAGGGGGGAAAGAGGCCGTAAGGCCTCTTACCTACCCGGAATTACGGGAGGCACTATTTTGAAAGCAGATTTTTTATGAAACTAGAAAAAACCGTGATATTGAAATCAGAGTTCTTATTTAATCATAAAGAAACTGTGTTTCTGAATTATCGGTCGATTGATGATCATCGAAACAAAATGAAGTGAAAAGCAATTATTTTATTAGACCCGAGAAACGGTATCTCTGAACTAAGCTTCTCTGTTGAAATTTAAGAAACCGTTACTTACGTAACCGCAGCAAAACATGCAGGAAAAAAGCAGCAAAACGGGCGTTGGCGAAAGTCGGCGCAGAGGCCTATCGGCACAACGGAGCAGAATCGATGACTTCAGACTGGTAAAGAGCGAAATGTTGCTCAAACAATGAAAAATCTCACCCGAAAGTGAGACTTTCCCTGATGAAACCATTGCGTTCAGCTATTTTGCAAGAAGCTCCAATATGAAAAATTTCATAGATAAATTATTTGTCTTGCCCCATGTTTTGAGAGCGTTTTATCAAGCACTTAGACCCATCATTCTGGCATTGACATCTGTTGCACTGTTTTCAACAACAGCGTTTGCAGCGTCTCCGATGGATCCGGTAATGTCTTTTTTAAATGTGGAACGTAAAGCATTGGAAAGCGTTATTGCTGTAAATGAGCTTATCATTTCTGATGCAGGTTGGACTCGTTTTTCTTCTGCCCAAGTAAGCCTTGATGAAGAGCCTGGAACTATTGCCGGAACAGTTGATCTGTCATCAAATTCAGCGAGTCCAACAGAACTTATTGATGCCATTAATAATTTGGATTCTTTAGTTGTTGGTACACCGTACATTGGCTATGCCAACGGTCTTGGTTCTGTTCAAAATCTATTTACAGTTGCAGATAATCTTGTTGATCTCTCCACAGCTCCGGCAAATGTTGCATCTGGTGTACGTGGAATTTTTCAAAATGTAAATGAGGTGGGTGCAACGCTTGGAAAATTGGCCAAAGCGGATCCAAATTCATTTAAATATTTAAAGTCTGCACTTGTTGCATTAAATAATTTTAACAAAGCTCGTTTTTATAATGATTTGGCAAAAACAAATATAAAACTATCAGAGGTGATTGGGTTTGCTAAGGCAACCAATGAAGCATACCAGTCTTCTGCGAAATATATTGAATCATTGGATAAGCTTGTTTCTGCCGCCATGTTTCAATATTCTCAAGAGGCTGCATTGGATCGGTATGGTAATCTGACAGGTTCTGATGCTGTTCGTTTGTATATGCAAGATAGAATATTGGCTGCTTGGAAAAAGGCTCACCCTGGTGTGCCAATTCGATCAACATTAACAGTTTATAAAAAAGCAGGGAGCTGGCTTAGTTTTATTAGGGATAACTTGGTTCAGGAATCCATTGATGCACAAGATGCTGAAAACAGCGCATATGATGATATGACCTTACTGTATCCAAGTGCAGATGATTCTGTGCCGGATACATTTGTCAATAGATATATTCCGCCCCCAGTAGTTTCAACCTATTCTGGTTCGGCAACAATTACCGCATATGCAAGCTCACTTGGTACGACAGTTAGCAGTTTTCAAGCTAAAAACGATTCACAAATTGATGGTGATCTTTATATCAAAGATGGTATTCTGGATTTGCAGGGTTCGACACTCACTGTAACTGGTAGTGTTATTCATTCCGGTGGAACGTTGAAAGTCAATGGTGGCAAGCTAATCGTCAATGGGGATTACCGGGTGCAAACCAAGAATGCTGATGGCAGTTATGGTGCGAGTTACGGCTATTTGACGATGACCAATACGGCCGATTCGGTGTTGGTGGATGGGCAGTTTGTGATGCAGTCTTATTATGACCATACACCCAATCTCACGGCGGGCGTATTGGAAGTCAAAGGCAACTTCACGCAGATCAATACCAGCAGCAACAGTGGTTACACCAACTTCCATACATCGGGCACG
>CAIRBC010000310.1 GCA_903876685.1 uncultured Nitrosomonadales bacterium
CCTCAATCACCAGGGCATGATTGACGAAATAAACCTCACCGGTGCAACGCTACTCGGGGTGGAACGTAACAAAAAAACGCACCACAATTTCGCCTATTATGTTGCTACGGAGGATTGCGACCGCTGGCACCTCCATTTCAAGTCTGTGCTAAAAGACGACAAACCTCTGTCTTGTGAACTATCGCTCCAGCATGACGATAAGCCACTTTATTACATAAAATTGAATTGCTTGCGCCTGAAAAAAGATGGCAAGGAACCTGAGGTACGCGTTGCACTAACTGACATCACCGAGCGTAAGCAAGCGGAAGTAGCACTCACCGAATCGCTGAAAAAACTGGAAGAAAAGGAGCTATCCAAGAACCGCTTCTTCGCCGCAGCGGGACACGATCTAAGGCAACCGCTGGCAGCAGCCAATTTATTTATTGATGCCCTCAAGTTTACTGAACTAACCGCTCAACAAAATAAAATTATTCAACGCTTGGATCGGGCAATGACCACATTCAATGGGTTGCTCAACTCCCTGTTGAATATCTCCAAACTGGATTCAGGCACGATCAAGACGGAATTAACCCCGATTAATATAACAGAGCTCTTTAACTGGCTAAATCAAAACTTCGCTCCGATGGCTAGCAAAAAGCAGATAGGCTTTAAACTGTACTTTCCGATGAGAGAATCATTTTTTGTCCTCAGTGACATCAGTTTACTTCAATCAATACTATCGAATCTTGTTTCCAATGCGGTCAAATTTACCTCGAAGGGGGCTGTATTGATTAGCGCCAGAAAACGCGCAAGTCAAGTGCTGTTTCAGGTATGGGATACCGGCATAGGTATTCCTGACAAAAATATGAAACATATTTTTGAGGAGTTCTACCAAGTAGGTAATCCGCAACGTGACAGGACCTCAGGACTGGGACTGGGACTGGCCATTGCCAAGCGTGCAATAAGCTTGCTGGGCAGCGAGATCACCTGTCACTCACAGCTTGGGCGAGGTTCTGTTTTTGAGTTTTGCCTGCCTTTGGACGGCAACTTAAAAGATACCGAGCAGCAAGTCGCTCCTAAATCTACTCATGGAGATGTAATCAACTTATCGTTTGTACCAGGTAAGCGCTTTGTGGTAGTAGAGGATGACCTGCTGGTCGCACAAGCATTAACTCAAGCTTTGGAGGGTCTGGGTGTAGAAGTAGAACGTTTTCAAAACGCTGAAGATGCCTTAAATCACGTCAATATCGGATGTGCCGATTGCTACATTGTAGATTACATGTTAGGAGGCAAGCTTAATGGTATTCAGTTCCTGAATTTACTCCGCGAAAAACTTGGCAAGCCAATCCATGCGGTAGTGGTAACTGGAGATACATCTACCTCTTTCATCAATGAAGCGGAGGATTGTGATTGGCCAGTGCTACACAAACCAATCAATACATTTCAGTTGATCTCTAAGCTCAGTTAAAATGTCGGGCACAAAAAGATGTGCCCGACCTACAACTGCTATTATCCCCGTTCATCAATCGGGGGACGGGCGTCCCGCCCGTCATTGCTACCACACTGCACAACATCAGACGGGCGAGACGCCCGTCCCCGGCAAAGGGGTTACAACTGCTGCGCAAGACGCAAATACCTATAATTTCGTCAGCCTTGGTCTACCCCCTATTATCCCCGTTCATCAATCGGGGGACGGGCGTCCCGCCCGTCATTGCTACCATACTGCACAACATCAGACGGGCGAGACGCCCGTCCCCCGGCAAAAATGTCGGGCACAAAAAGATGTGCCCGACCTACAACTTGAACAAACTTGGCAGGGAAGTACCGCAGTCACCCTGCACAGTGTATTTCGAAGAAGCAGAATGGAAAGCATTGATGGTTTTTACCAACAAGAACCCGATTCCGCCTGACAAACCGCCCACATTGCGTGAAGCGATTCGCAGGGTGGCTGGTCTTGGCGGCTTCCTCGGTCGTAAAGGTGATGGTGAGCCTGGCACGCAAACCCTATGGCTGGGTCTGCAACGTCTGGATGATATTGTAGCCATGTGGCGTGTAATGGCTTATGCGACACAAGTCACCGTGTCCGGCAGTGCAGGCTCTGGGTAAAGATCAGCCATTGGAGGGGTGCCCGTCAGGGCAGGGTGGTTCTTGAAACCATGTACTGAAATATTTTTGTAATATCCATATTTGAATTTTGCTTGGCTTGAATGGGTTGGCTGAATATATACGTCCAGGCAAATCTATCTCGTTGCTGTTGTTGCCGGTTACTGTACGGGTGAGGGGGTCTTGGGGGCAACTCTGTCATCCTGAAATACCTTTAATATTGAATTTGCCGTTTCCTGGCGAACGGCGATTCTTACGCCAGAATGGGTATCTTCCTGGCTTACGGTCAAGAATAAAACAGCTCTGCGATTCCCGGTTACTGTTCTAAGGCGTCTGTTGACGGCACCTACGAAACTTCTTTTTAATTCAGTCAAGTTTGAGTATGAACGTCCCTCACCGATCAGACTGCTGAGCGTAACAGGCTCGCCTCGGGCAAAAATCTTAAGCGTTTCAATGCTCTTTACGCTGATGTTAGCAATCAGTTCTTTTGCCTGTTCATATGAAATATCAATCACTTGCTTGCTACTGTAAGCGATTTCCTGATCGAATTGATTTGAGGAATAATCAGTATCGTATAAGCAATTTTCAGGGATGTATTCATTGGGCATGAATTCATCACTTTCTGCTTCGATACCGTCAAAGGTAAACCCTAGTAACGCAATTAGCTCGCGTTGACATGAAATGGACAGTTTTTTGAAGTCGGCGGGGGTGATGATCAACATCATATTTTAAATCCTAATAAATAGTCAATAATAAATGTTATTATATCATTAATATGAAGTATATTTTATACCATATTTACTTTTGCAATTATTTTGTATATCATAAATAAATTAATATTAACAAAGGATACATCATGTCATCGGTGAATAAAGTAGTGCTGGTGGGCAATCTGGGTAAAGATCCAGAAATCAGAAAAATGACTACTGGAGACTCTGTCGTCAATATTACACTCGCCACTTCTGAAACCTATAAAGACAAGTCGGGAGTCAAGCAGGAAAAAACTGAATGGCACA
>CAIRBC010000311.1 GCA_903876685.1 uncultured Nitrosomonadales bacterium
CAGGCTGCTTCCGTTCCGTGGAATATGCCCACGCCTATTGCCGCATCACCAGTTACCTGCAAACCATGGCATACAAGGGTATCAACCCCATGATCGCCATTCAAATGGCACTGGCAGGGGAGATAGGGGGCGAGTAGTTACGAAAAAAGCAAAAAGGAAAAACGAAGAAAAGGCACTTTCAATTCGCCAGATTCCAGGCACATTCAGAATGCTGGCCACACCTTCGGGCGCGAGTGCGACAAAACCATCCGGGCTCAGTTCGAAGAGCATGGTTATCAGCGAAGTTTGATCGTGTAGAGCGGCACCCTGTGTTTACAGTTCCTTACTTTGTTTTTTTACCTTGCGATGGGCAATGCGCGTGAAATATTCAAATTGAGCATAGTTCATATCCGGCGTGACTTTCATCAGACGTTTGAGAGCAGCCAGTGCTTCTTCATGTGCGATGAAGCGTTGTTCAAGTCGCTTGATCAGTCGTTCGGCATGGTTGCGTAAAGCGGTCTCCTGCTCGGCCATTTCCCATTTTGACACTGCCCAATATCCCGTTGCAATCACTGCAAGCGCGATCAGCATCGGCACACCGAGCACAACTGGCCGCGTGTTCCAGGGAGATTGGTTACGCAATAACCAGGTCAGGCACAGCGGGAGTGCAACCAATACGCCCAGCGTGTTGCCGGCCCACCAGTTCCATACGGTGAACCAGAGATCGGATGCGGGTGCAAGTCCGTTGAAATAGAGCGTACTAACACCCACACTTGCTGAAATCAGACAGGACAAAGGTCCTGCGACAAAAAATATGGCAACAATATCGCGGGTATTTTCCATTCTCATCCAGCTTTTTCCGGTTTCGCGTTCCGTTAGCCAGGCTGCGAAGTAACCTTGAGCTGTCGAGCCTATACAAATGCTCAGCGCAGCGATGATGGTAGTACTGAGCGTCACATCCGACCAATCGCCTGTGATCAGATTGAGTAATAGTGAGCGGAACAGGATTCCTGACCAGGCTCGACGTTTCGATCAAAGCATGATCGCGACCGCAAATCCTGCTGCTGGAAACATCGGACTGGCATAGCCTGACGGAATTGTCAGCGCAAGGCCAACCAGACCAAGCATAAGGTAAGTTAATGCTGTGATTACAAAAAGCTTGAAAGCGCTGACTTTTCCTGACTTGATCATCGACTGCCTTCTTGCAAATATGATAAAAAAATATAAAGTATTAATTGAAATTGTAACCTAAATATTCAGTGTTAATTCATATTTTTTCATTTTTAACCGGTGCTTTTATCCAAATTTCTTACTGGTTTAAATAGGTGTCGGGAAAGACCCTCACTCTCCCTGCACTCCGAACCTGGTGTGCGGTTCTCCCGCGACAGGTTCTACAGTCAGTTGTATGGTCATCGGGATTGGCACGCTAATTGATTGGCTTCCAACATCCTGAAAAGCTCAAGATCAGCGAAGAAAACATTCGGCCTTTGTTTTATTTTGTTGCAAACCTTTCTTCTCATACCAGTTTCGATAAAAGGCAGCCAACAGGGGGGATTGCAGATGGACTTGAAGAATTTGACCTAGATGATCTTAAAGTAATTTCGCTCGGTATGATTGATACAGTTATTTTTGATTTTGAAAGCTTCGATTGCTGCATCAATTACAGAATTCCGACTGTAAGTCGGGATTTATTTGGCGTCCCAAAGAAGATGAATCTGGGAACTGGATGCATCATATCACCCTCCCCCAATTCAGTCAAATCGGATAATCAAAAATCATGCCAATGATGGCAATATCATCTGTCAGTCAGGAATTTAGCCACCTTGGTTGTCAGCAAACGCTGATAGACCTGACAATGACCGGACTGGATAGATGGACATCAAGAGGCTATTTTCATAATCGATTCAATCGCGGCGAGCATGCGTTTCCGGCCAGCGGGATTTGCTGAATGTACCTCAATGCTCGCTGGCGGGATGAATTGACATAGTGCAACCTCCCGCTCAATCCATAGCAAAACGTCATACCACGTTCCTCGTTGATCGTTGCCCAGGTCGTGATCAAGAGAAAAATGTGTAACCGCACCAGCCTGCAAAAGTTTGATTGCCTCATCAGGCCAACGAACCTGAGTCCATCCTGCCGGGGCAACTCTTTCATCGTCCAAATATACTTTCATTGGATATCCGCTTGAGTGATGCAGTCAGTTTCTGGCAGGTTTGGCACAACCGCCCTCCGCTGTTTTTGATCAACCTTCAAAAATTTTCCGCCCAACGATCCCAGAAGCCGGGCTCATCGTGATGTGCGTTTTGCATAGCAACATCGAGCGGCAAATAGCAGAACACGACACCGTCAATTTTCATCACACCATCCTGTGTTTCAAAATAACTGGACAGTTTTTGAAATACGGAATTTTCTGTGTCGAAAGGCACGTCGATATAAATTCGTCCCCGGTAGCCGCACATAATATTTTCATTGGCGACATGCCCACACTCACTCCATTCGATTTGATTCTTATCAAGCCAAGCAATCACTTGCAGGCGAACTGGCAAATTATCCCAATCCGCATCCACAAAAAAATCGTATTCATCATCAATCATCTTTTGTGGAAAATCTAGAAAGAGTACGTCGCGGCCCTTTTTACGAGCGATAGCGTCAATGTGTTCAAGTATCATAGGCATGATTTTCTCCCAGTTTTTTAAATCATTCCTGCAACAATTGCATCACAGGAAGATCATCAAGTTGAATATTAATTTATAAAGTCGCATTCACAACTAACTGCCAGACGACATTCAAAGCGATGCCTATGGAAAGGACTTTCCCCCAGGGCTGGCGATCATAATTTTTTCCAAATTCCGACAGTACCGCACTACTCTGCTTACGAGCAGACATAAAATACCAACTGAACAAGTAACCGATATAGATCGCCATCGACACACCGAACAGGCCGAAGGGAGCTAATAAAAACGCCGAAAGCAAGACCGCGATCCCGATATAAAACCACTCCATCGCCTTTTTCTCTTCTCCAAGTTTATCCATGGCCTTATAGTTTTTCGCCACAAGATAAGCACCAAAAAGCGGCGTCAGTAAAAGGCTCCAGTTTGCAAGCGCATTAGGATTCCACAAAGATGGCGTCGAACCGACAACGGAGTCATTATTGCTATCTACTTTCATATTCAACTTCCATTTTTCTTTTTAAATCATAGTGTTTAAGAGTATTTCAAGCATACCCTTCGAGTATCGCAAGTCACTGCCGCAATTACATCTCAGGAACGTCATCATCGCACTCGTTCGCGTCATACTGCGTCGCACTCAGCACGTATAGTTCTGTTTTCGATTACACTGATGCAATCAACATGACAGCCAAGCCAGCGAACGAAATCATGCAATCTCAGAACGACACGCAACTACGCCAATGGGCAATGCTCAAACGCATACCGCAACATCCGCGCCAGATAACGGCACGCGAATTGACTGAGAATCTGGAATCGGAAGGTTTCGAGGTCAGCAAACGCACCATAGAGCGCGACCTGCTTTCGCTATCTGAAATATTTCCGTTGCTCTCCAACGAGAAATCACGCCCTTACGGTTGGAGCTGGAATAAGGATGCCGAGTCGTTTTCCCTGCCCAGCATGTCGCCGTTGCAGGCGCTGACGTTGGAACTCGCGCACGATCATTTGGAAACGCTGCTGCCAGCCAGCTTGGTAGCAACGCTTGCACCTTATTTCAAATGTGCCGAAGGCGTATTGTCGAGCGGCGATGGCGTTCAGAAAATGGCAAGCTGGCGTAAAAAAGTCGCCATCGTGCCACCAAATCAGCCGTTGCTTCCACCCGACTATCCAGCAGAAATCATCGAAGCGGTTCATTCCGCCTTGTTGTCTGATCAGCAACTTGAAATCAGCTACACCTCACGCGATCAGGGTGAAACTAAAACTTATCCGGCACATCCGCTGGGTCTGGTACAACGCGGCGCAGTCACTTATATGGTCGCCACGCTCTATGACTATACAGATGTGCGCTTGTTCGCCCTGCACCGCATCAAATCGGCACAGCTGTTAAAACTGCCGTCAAAAACGCCGGAAAATTTTGAATTGGCGGAATACATTCGCCAAGGCACATTCGGATTTGAAGAAAATGGAGAAATCCAACTGGCACTGCGTTTCACCGCTGCCGCTGTCGAGCATCTTGGGGAAACGCCGTTATCACTTGACCAGCAAATTACAGCCGACATCCCAGGATGGGTGCGTCTGCAAGCGACTGTGACTGACACGGCACAATTGCGCTGGTGGCTGATGGCTTTCGGCGATCAGGTTGAAGTGCTGGAGCCAGCGAATTTACGGGAGGATTTTGTGAATGTATCTCAGTCGCTGCAAAGAATTTATCAACCTGCTGCATCATAAATGGAGCCATATTCGAATCTTGTGCCCGTTGCCGTTAAATAGGATAAGCTTTTGACCTTCTACCAGATGACATCATGACGCGAAAAACAACCCTCATGCAGGCACAACTCACTGAAAGACAGGATTAATATGACGACCAAAACCATGCACCTCCTAAAACAGGTTGAAGTGGCTGAATTGTTCAAGGAGATCATTAGCGTCGGGGAGTTGCTCGCGAAGCCAGGGCTTGAGATTCCTCAATATCAGCGTCCTTATAAATGGACAGGTAAGAACATCAATCAATTATTCGATGACATTGCCATTCACAAAGATAAATCCTCCTACCGGCTAGGGACGATTGTGTTTCATCAGGAGGGAGATCGAAAAAACATCGTCGATGGACAGCAACGAACTATTAGCCTACTTTTGGCCGTCCGTGCCTTAATTAAATTGCGTAGAGATGGGCTTGATAGGAAGGATCTGAAAGAGCAATTAAAAATGCTTGAGCAATTGATGATGAAACCACGTTTTGAAAGTACGATTTCAAAGGTCAATATTCACAATAATTACCTCGCGGTTTCACGTATCATTTCCCGCTCCGACTTCACTGAGGAACTTATCGATTTCCTGCTGAACAAATGTAAGGTCGTGACCTTCGTCCTGAACGACATCTCAGAAGCCTTTCAGTTTTTTGATTCACAGAATGCTCGGGGCCGTGATTTATATCCTCACGATTTGCTCAAGGCATATCATCTACGCGAATTTGGCACTGGTAACGAGCAATTAAAAACAAGCACTGTGGCTCGTTGGGAAAACAGTGAGTCGTATGAACTAGCATCACTCTTTTCGCAGTATTTGTATCGCATCCGGAACTGGTCCAAGGGGACTTCAGCTCGTTACTTCGGCAAGGATGATACTCCCTTGTTTAAAGGGGTCAACATTGAGACCGTTGCCCATTTTCCTTATGTCGAACAACTGCGTATAGCACATCATTTTGTCGATGACTACAATCTGCAGTTTGAACGCAGGATTGACGGTCACTCACTGGACTTCCCCTTTCATTTAAATCAAATTATCATCAATGGATGCCGCTTCTTTGAGATGACGGCACATTATCAGGAAAAGGTAGCGCGGATCAATGCGGGATCAAAACAGGGCGCACTTGTTGGAAATGAAGGTCTCAATGGTTATGCCAATACGATCATGGACACAATCAACACCTACCCAGGGCGAAACCGTACTGGTGACGAATATGTCCGTGTCATTTTCAACTGCCTGCTGATCTATTATATTGACAAGTTTGGCTACGTGGAAATATCCCGCGCCATTGAGAAAATATTCATCTGGGCCTACAGCCTGCGCCTGAAAATGCAGGTGGTTCAGCTCGCAAGCATGGACAACTATGTGTTGGAAAACAATAATTTATTCCGACTAATCAAGGAATCTACCCGTCCGAGTGATTTCATAAACTGTAATATTCCTGCCATTGATAAGAACAACTCATCAAAAACAGAGGAAATTGAATACCTATTCAAGAAAATGAGCTACCTATGAGTGACATTTCCCAGCTTTCCGTCAAGGCGCTATTGAGTGAAGGCGTGGATTACAGCATCCCGATGTATCAACGAAATTTCGCATGGGAAGAGGGAGAAATAACTCAGTTTATTCAGGATATTATGGATTACATACCCGGAGAGAAGAATTATTACATAGGCACTTTGGTGGTTTTCAAGCGACACGATTCCAAGCGGAACGTTTACGAAACTATCGACGGCCAGCAGAGGATGACTACACTGTCTTTACTGGCCTCGTACCTTAAAAATAGCAAAAACTTAGAGGATATCGATTTCACTTGGTATAAGGAACTAAATATTCACTTCGAAAGCCGTGAACGCTCGCACAAAACGTTTTTAACAATTTTCGAAGGGAAAGACCCATTAGAGATTCTTGGGGAGAATGGGGTCAATACAGCCATTCTCAATGGGTATCGGCTCATCCAGAAAATTCTGCCGCAAAAACTCATGGAGAATCATTTCAGCGGCCATACTTTCGCAAAGTATTTGTTGGAAAAGGTGCAAATTATGCGTGTCAAGGTGCCCCATGACACAGATTTGAACCATTACTTCGAGATCATGAACAGCCGTGGCGAGCAATTGGAAAAACACGAAGTTCTGAAATCACGGATGTTGGAAGTGCTTAACGGGATCGTTGACATTGAGGAACGCGAGCTGAGTCAAAACTGCCTGCATATGGTGTGGGAGGCGTGTGCCAACATGGAGAACTATGTACAGATGGGCTTTACCTCCAAACAACGCAACGCCATTTTTGGTGACAAGAACTGGGGGCGATTTGATGTGGCAGATTTTGATGCTCTTAGGGAAAAACTGAAAGTATCTGAGGAGGATATCGCTAGGAATAACATGTTAACGCTTGATGAGATTATTGAGCAAGGCAATTGCGTTGTAATTAAAGACGATAAGGATGACGAGTCGCCTGAGCGCTTCAGCACGGTGATCAATTTCCCGAATTTTCTTTTGCATGTTTTACGTGTTATAAGTAAAGAAGTCAATTCTCTGCACGACATTCCTCTCGATGACAAAAGGCTTCTGACAACCTTTGAAGAGCACTTGATTAAAACTAACAACGCCATACAAGGAGTAAAAAAATTCACTTTCAGTTTACTCCGATGCAAATACCTTCTTGATCAGTATGTGATCAAAAGAGAATTCATCAAGGGAGCCGATGGTTGGAGCCTGAAGCGTTTCAAGTGGAATGAGGGTGGCGAGAAAAGCCTATCTGGTCGTGGAAACTATGTGAACACGTTTGGAGGAGATGATGAAAATGGGGAGGACAATCGCAGAATTTTGATGTTTCTATCCGCTTTTCATGTATCAACGCCAACAATGGTTTACAAACACTGGCTAAACGCCGCGCTGTATTATCTGTTTTACGCACGGGATATATCGGCCAAGATTTATTTGCATCACTTGGAATCTGTGGCGAAAGCGTTTGTATTTGATCGATATTTAGCTCCCAACGGCGGGGCTGATTACTTTGAGATGATCTACAAGAACAATGGTGTTTGTATGACTGAACGTGGGCAATTTTCTGATGATTCTCTGGAATCCAAGCTATCATTCGACAATATTGAAAATAATCTGATTTTCAATTACCTAGATTATTTACTTTGGCTCAAAAACGAGAATAAAGTAAGCGCTCCATAAACCCCAACCTTGTCACCTTGATCAAATTTCC
>CAIRBC010000312.1 GCA_903876685.1 uncultured Nitrosomonadales bacterium
AAGAGGCTGCTACCCAAAGGAGCAAAAGCCCCTAGCGGCTGACCCGCCAGCATAGTCAGTTGCAACGTTGCACTCTTCAACGCCTGATCCGCATAGGAAAGATCGACTTCTGCCTGATATAAACGTCCCTGTGCCAGATCAAGATCCACTGAAGGACTTGCTTCTGCCTGTACACGCCGCTTGATCATTTCATAAAGACGCTGATGCTGCAATAAACTTTCTGCACTGACCGCCTTTCGCGTCTGCCAGCGCAACGCTTCCGAATAAGCATTCACGAGGGCGATGAACACCGCCTGTTCGGTTTCGTGGACTGACTCCTTGCTAGCCTCATAACGGGATTGCGCACCTGCGATACCATAAGTAATTCTACCGCCTGTCCAAAGCGGTTGCCGCAAACTCACCGTTCGATCACTGTTTTTATTCTTGTCAACATTCGACGCGGGTGATGCAAAATTTTCCTTGAGACCCTTGTCTACACTGAATGTGGGGGTTGGGAAGCGTTCCCCTTCAGCGGCTGCAACATCCGATTCTGCAGACTCGAGGGATGCTCGACGTGAAAGAATAGCCGGATGATCGGTAATGGCCAGCTTCACGAGTTGTTCAAAACTGAAACGCTGCTGATGGTCAGGCACACTAGCCGCGAATAACAATTCTGCGGCCTTGATTGAGGATGCCGCATTTAGCCAAGCCTGTGTTGAAACACCACTGACAATATCAGCCGCGCCCACCCCTGCAGTTTGCAGCAATGCGGCAAGTGCCACCACCACACGAATCGAAGGACAGAAGTGCTTCCGACAAAAATCCATTAACAGGCTTGCTCGGTCATAATTTGAGTTTTTGCGTGAGTTTGAAATCACCAGAATTCCATTTAAATTGGTTTATGAAAAAGACGCTGTGCCCTTAATCTATCATTATCACAGCTCATTACCGTTTTAAACCAGCTTAAAACCAGCGTTGGTCAAGCAATTTTAACTACCAGCTGTAGATTGTATCACCTTTCATCTTTTTCTGGCTAAGACTGAGAACATCGTTTCAGGGTATGACGAACTGTGCTAAAGTGATTCCACTGTTCTATAACTATTCAACTGTGAGGAAATACCGTATGCAGAAGTTTCAGAAATTCCAGGGTTTGCTCGTTGCACTATTATTGGCAACAACCCCCATCCAGGTACTAGCTCACGGAGATGTAACACCACATCCTATAGATACCTCCACACTCAAACCGCTGGGTGACGAATGGATAGAGCCAAATCCTTACCGTGGCGATGCTACTGCCATCGCGGTTGGTGCACTCGGATACATGCACAATTGCGCCGGATGTCACGGCCTGAATGCTGTTTCAGGCGGGATTGCGCCCGACCTGCTGTTGTTAGGCAAAGAATGCCTGGATCTGGCTTCGAAGGTTAAACAAGCCGCTTGCATGAAAGAATCAGACCATTTTTTCAAGGAAGTCACCCTCAGAGGCAAGAAAAACGGCGAAGGCCGCTCCATCATGCCCGCCTATGATGCGGTCTTCAAACAAGAAGCGGTATGGGCAGTCAAGGCTTATATCGACTCGCGCAGTCTCGAAGAAAAAGCAAAAAATCCCAACTAGTACCATGTAACATTATTAATTCGCATAATAACTGTCTATGTCAAACGGGTGACACCTTTATCAGAGGAGGTCACCATGTCACCGAGATACCGGATAACACTTACCGATCAAGAGCACCAGGAACTTGATGCATTGACGAAAAGAGGTAAGATTAATACAAGAAAATTTATTCATGCTCGCGCGCTGTTATTGTGCGATGCAGGGAAAGGTGGCTTCGCATGGAAAGTTGCAGATGCAGCAGAGGCACTTGGAATATCCAGTCGTACTATTGAACTTATAAAAAAACAATTTGTGGGAAAAGATTTGGCATCCTTCATTCCTCGGTTTACACTTGACGCAATTACCAATGAGGTTAAAGGGTGGTAGAAGATCTCCTAGGCTCATGAGTCTTACCGTAGGGTGCGCTTGCGCACCATTTGTGCTGACTTGAGACATTAAACCTAAAAAACTCTGTTGAGAAATTTATCAAAATTTA
>CAIRBC010000313.1 GCA_903876685.1 uncultured Nitrosomonadales bacterium
AGTCCGGATTTTTGAAAAAACTTCCAAGAAATGGCACCCCAATGGGTGAAACCCGTTATCTGCTGACTACCTGCCAGATGCCTGAAGGCATCAAACTCTAACAGATGGCTGGAATTCGAGGAATTGTCGAATGGAGTAAATGCTTCATCCAGTTGCGACCTCTGCTCCTCGCGATAATATATTTGAAAAATTTTGACCGTTTTAACCGGGAGTTCAGCAGGCTCTGGCATCAGCACTGGTGCTGCCACCTCCGCCTTTGCCGGCTTCTTTGATTTTGCGGTAGCTCGCGTTTTTTTGGGTGTAGACGCAGTCGATTTTAATGTAGCCATTTTTTGTGATCAATAATTAACAGTCCTGAAAGCCTCAGTCAAATCTTGCTGCTAAACGCGACCATTCTAGCCGCATCAACTAGAGGACTGAAAGCCCGCGTTCCCGATGCGCTGGTGAACCATTCGGTTGCCGTAGCCCGGAGGCAGCTTAGCGGAATCCGGAAAAAACCAATCGTGTGTGGCTTTCATGGTGCCCCTCCGGATTCCGGCTTGCTGCCTACATCCGGGCTACGGCTCGCTATTATCCGCTTAAACTATCGCATTCAATTAATTTTCCAAGTGCAAGCGCCACTTTGTCTGGTCTGCAACGCGCAGATTTAGCAAAACCGGCTAGCTTGCGCGGCTTCTCAGCCATTTTCGCGACAGAAGTCAGACCTGCCAAGCTGAATTTCTTCATCGACAAACCCCTGGTTGCAAAAAATTGATGCGAGACCGCGTGTCTGCCACTGCATAAGGTTCCGGGTTTGCCTAGCACCGGAACGCCCATGGCCAGCGCTTCCAGCGCGGTCAGTCCAGCCGAATAGGGCCAAGTATCGATCACGGCAGACAGCTTGCCTACATGTGTCAAAAAATCCTTGTGACTGACTGGATAGGTGTACAGCACGGCAACCCGCGAAGAATTATCGAAATAGCAACGTAAGGCCTCCGAAATGCGTTGGCAGACTATTTTTTCTCGATAACGCGTGTCGATAAATTGCAGGACGATAGGCACAGGAATTTTTTTAGCCGCGGCTGTGATCACTTTGGCTATTTCTTCCAGATAGCTTGCGGTAATCTTCACCGGGTTGCCAACCACACCCAACAACAACACATCTTTGCGCGGCTGAACCAGTCCAGGCAAATAATCCGGTGGTGTATAAGCCACATAGCCGCTTTCAAGATTTACCAATGGTTCCGTATAATAATCCTGAGTTTCAAGCGGCGTTTGCAAGGAATCGGAAATGAAGCCATCAAATACCGTCATGCCGGTCGTTGCCGACTGACCACCCACCCACTTGAATATCTTTGGGCAAGGTCTGTCTGCGATCGCTTTGAGCACTTCCACATCGGACCACCCCGCCATCTCAAACAGCGCATCCAGATGACCCGCCCTGAGCGTGTGGTGGAGCTTATCAGGATTTGCCTGATCCACATCAACCCATTCGCTAGCGATACCCTCAAACTTGCCATGAGCCCAGTCCTTCTTGCTGCCACGATCATAAAAAATCAGATCAAACTTCTTAGACAATTGCTCAAGGACAGAATAAGTCAGGAAGTAAACAGGAGAAACGCAGAAATAGCCCGAAATCAAACCTACACGCATCCGTCCATGACTGTTACGTGTGACCTGTGGCTTTATTTCAGCGGAGTGAGACATAACATTTGCGGCAAAGCTGAGTATCCTTTCAACCAGACTGCTATCGCTTTCTACACGATCATAAAGGCTGGCAACAATATAGGTTTGCAGCGCCGCTTCGCGGTAGCCCTCCCCTTCGATAAAAGGCGCAACTACCTGTCTGGCACCAGCCGCATCACCGACATACTGAAGGAGAGTATTGGCCAATTCCAGGGCAATATCCACATCCGCAGGATTATACTCCAGCACCTCGCGCAGACTTTGCAGTGCAACCTCGACTTTGCCCTCTGCCAATTGAGCTCTTGCGTATATGACCTTGGCGCGCCAGCAATTTGGGTCATCTACCGGAATCCGTGCTGACTGTTTCGATGCTTCCGCATACCTTCCCAGTGCCAATAAACACAGCGCAAAATTAAGCACCACAGAACTGGAAGCAGGGTTATAGTTAAGCCATTCGCTGTAAATACCCGCAGCCTCACCCCATCGGCTCATCTTCCTTAGCTGATCTGCCCTGGCTAGTGAAATTAAAAGGTCTGGCTGTACCATGACGCTACTAGAGCTTAGTTAAACAAAAAAGTGTTAACCAACTCAAGCGCAGTATCGGTGCGGACATTGACTGCAAGCAGGTAGTTCATGTAGTTTCCCGCCAGGTTCAAAATTGCGGTCACGTAATCGTCATTTGCCTGATACAACAATTGGATGGCATTCAATACATCCGTCTTGGAGCGTACTCCCCCCTTGAAACTCTTCTGGTTGGAATCGATGTTGACTTCCGCAGCTTCGATGGTTTCCAGCCTTACACCAGATTCGATGATTCCGGACTGGATGAGTTGCTTCAGACTGTCTATATTCAACTGAACCTTCTGTTCTGTTTCTCGCAGTTGCTCACGCATTTTCATCTCGTTTGCACGAGCGCTTGAAATACCATACAGTCCCGATGCCTGCAGCGGCATGCTGATACTGATCCCCATGTAACTACTACTGACTCCCGCAGATTGCGTCTTTGAAACGACACCCATCACCGAGGGAAGCACCGCCGCTTTTGCCTTCAATGTGGCTAAATCGGCAAGTTCAACGTTTTGTATCGCAATGTTGACTTGCGGATTACTATCCTTGATATCCGGCAGCTTTTCCAGCTCCATCAATTTTCTTGAGCGTTTCACCAAATTCAACTCTGTCAGGTTCGGCAATTCGCCACAGATGCTCTTATATAGGCGTTTCGCATCTTCCAGCTTGGCAGCCAGGTTAAGTCCATCCGCTTTCGCCTGACCCAGCCTGACCCGGGTGTCTCCTACGTCGGTGATGGTACCTTGCCCAAGTTGATGCATTTTTTGGGCACTCTCGTACTGCTGTTTGAGTGATTCAATCTTCGACTGATTGGAACGCAGGTTTTCAGAATAGCGTACCAGATCGCTAATGTTAGTCAGCACACGTCCCGCCAACTCCAGATCACGTTGTTCGTAGGTAGCGCTGGCGATCTCCTCCCGGTAAGGTGTTTCACGATAGGTAGCCCAACGATCCAAAGCGATAATAGGCTGAGATAACATCATGGTGGTGCGGGGTTTCGGCTCGGTATCGAGTTTGGACTTAGTCAACTGTAACTGCGGGTAATAAGCCGATTGCGCAATCGAAGCGTTCACCTGATTCGCTTCGAATTCTGCCTTGGCAATCTGAAAAGTCGGTTCGTTGAGCTTAGCCAACACAAAAGCCCGGTATATTCCACGCACACTAACCGCCGCAGAAGAATCCTTTAATGGTTGAGCACTTGCAACAGTGTCGTTTGCATAGCGAAAAATACCGTCCTCGGCACAAGACGTGTTTGCCAAGACAACCCAGCATAGCGCAATCAGCAATATTTTCATTGCTATCAATCTTCCTTGAAACTCTTGGCAAACCGATCACTAATTGGTTTGATGAGATAACTGATAAAGCTGCGTTCCCCGGTTTTGATAATGACATCGACCGGCATACCTGGCTGAATGATATTTTCACCCAGCAACTTGCGTCCTTTACTGGTCGTTTCAATCTCGGCCAGATAATACTCTGGCGCAGGGGGATTTGAAACCTTGTCTACGCCGACTTGCTTGACCCTGCCTGGAATAACCGGAGTAGTATTGATGTTGAAAGAACTGAAACGAATATCTGCCTCCAACCCCTTATGAACCTTGTCAATCAAGTTTGTGGGAATTTGCGCCTCTATGATCAACGTCGAATCCAACGGTACGATTTCCATCAACACCGAACCGCCCGGTATGACGCCGCCTACCGTAAAAACCTTGGTGTTCATCACCACGCCACCCACCGACGCCCTAAGTTCAACCAGGCTTAAGTCAAAGCGTAACGAATCCACCTTACTCTTCAGAGACTTGCGATTCTTTTGCATATCTGCCAGCAGGCCATCAGTTTCCTTGCGACGGGTGATCCGCAATTGCGCTATTTGCAGCTTGATGCCCGCAATGGCTGACAAAGCCCTGGAAATATCCGAGGTGGTATTCGCCATACTGGCCATCATGTCTGCCTGCATACGCTCTGCTTCGTTTGCTTTGCTACGGGGTACATAACCTTCATCGGCCAGTTCCTTATTGCTTTTCATTTCTTGATTCATCAACTCCAGTTGCCGCTGACGAAACTTCTGAACATTGAGCAATTCCTTTAATTGTTTTTCGTTACCTTCCACTTGTTCTTGAAGGATTTGTCGCTGACCTTCGTAATCCTTGTTTCTGGAATCAAACATATATAACTGCAACTGTTTGGCTTCGCGCACCCTGGGATCCGTTCCCATGGCCTCAAGATCAGCCATCCAATGTATAGACGTATTGCTTTGCTCAGCCTGCAGGCGAGATTCAGCTGCCATGGTGTTGATATATTCGAGTTCAGCGGCTGATAGATTAGCCGCCACGTTAAGCGGGTTCAATTTCAGCAACAAATCCCCCTTGTTAACCTTCGCACCATCACTCACCAGAATACTTTCAACCACACCACCCGTCGGGTGCTGCACAGACTTGCGATTGCCTGAGACGACCACACTACCCGTCACGCTGACACCCGCATCCAGTGGTGCAAAAAATGCCCACAGTACGAACGCTACTATGGTAAAAATCATAATGTGCACAAATCTATTTTTAACCGGCGTATCATCAATTTCAACCGGATTCATTCCCGCTGAACGAACGGCCTCTGGATTGTAGGGAGAAAGGCTATCCAGCCAGCAATTCCAACGATCGGCTATAAATTTGAAAAATTGAGTAATTTTATTCATGGCTAACTGATCACCGCAATATCATTATTCGGGATTTGCTTTTCAGCCTGAAATTTTTGCGCGGCACCGATTACCTCATCGACTCTACCATACGCGATTTGGCGACCATTATTCAGCACTAGCAGATAGTCAGCGCTATTGATCAAACTGGGTCGATGTGTGGTGAAAATAACGGTCACTTTTTCAGACCTGAATTTCCCCATCATTTCTCTTAACGCGCGTTCGCTCGCATCATCCAAATTGGAGTTCGGCTCATCCATTACAATATATTTCGGGCTACCATAGACGGCTCGGGCAATGGCGAGACGTTGTTTCTGTCCACCCGTCAGTACATAGCCGGCTTCACCAATCTTGGTGTCATAACCATCAGGAAAGGCAAGGATCATTTCATGAATACCGGCATTTTTAGCCGCCTGTATCACCTTGGCAGAGCTAACCGTATTCAGACGGGCAATGTTATCCGCCACGGTTCCTTCGTAAAATTCAATTTCCTGGGGTACATAACCGATATAAGTTCCCAGATCTTCATGCGCCCAATCTGAAATTTCCGCGCCATCCAATCTGGCTGAACCACGCAACGGCTTCCAAATTCCCGTCAGCAACTTGGCCAGCGACGTCTTGCCCGCCGCACTGGGTCCAACAACCGCGACTATCGTTCCAGGTTCTACTGAGAAGCTAATACCTTGCAATATAGGTTTGGTCGCACCCTCAGGCATCACGGTGACTTCTACAACGGCAACTTTACCCTGAGGAGGTGGAAGCTGCATTTTCTCACCTCTTTTCGAATCCTCCATCAGCAGTGAATTCAGTCTATCATAGGATTGGCCTGCGGTAACTATCTGCTTCCAGCTCCCTAACACTTGTTGTATAGGCTGAATCGACTTTCCGATGATCATGCTCGCAGCGATCACCATGCCGCCGGTGATCAATCCCTGAATAGAAAGATACACTCCCAACGCCATTTGTAAAGAGGGAAGAATATGTTGCAAAAAGGTAGAAATACCGTTCATGACGCCGCCGACTTCACTGGCCTGAACCTGCGTTTGCAAGCTGCTCAGATGCACCTCGTGCCAGCGTCTGCGTAATTGCGGCTGCATACCCAGCGCCAAGGCGGTTTCGCCCTGCTTCATTGCATGTCCCGCAAGCCTGATGCTTTCTGCCTGCAAGTCATTAGCAACTTTGAGTAGCGGCGTAGTAATACGTTGGTTGGACATAGCGGTCAAGAGCAGTATCACAGTAGCGATCAACGCAAAAATCGCGAGAAACGGGTGAAACAAAGCCGCTAACACAATAAAAATAACCGCAAACGGTGCCTTCATCAGTGCTAAT
>CAIRBC010000314.1 GCA_903876685.1 uncultured Nitrosomonadales bacterium
TGAAACTCGCGCAGCGATCGTCTTCTCCCTCGCCCGCTTGCGGGAGAGGGATGGGGAGAGGGAAACGGGCATGATGGGTTTCATCATCAGGGGTGGCAATTTGCCATGCCCGTTAGAGGTGAATGAGGAAGTTTTTTGTAAAAATATTCAAGTGGATGAGTTTTAAAGGTTTGTATAAATATATCCTTGGTGGTATTTGATAGAATTGGATAACGTAATATGATCTCAAAAGTCGTCAGTGTGTGTTGTTATCGTGACCATGTTACCTGGCAGGTGGCCTCCGGATATATCGTCAAGAATATTGCAGCAGCCTGTTATGAGGTTGTGGTTCCGGATCACGAAGTCTTATTATTCAGTAAAATTACGCCGGCACCCTATAGCGTCATCGGTGAGTCTCATTACCTCAAGGAACGTAATCTGAGTTGGCTCAAAGCTCAGTTTCCTGCAAATGCGGCCTTCAGGGCGGGTTGGTATTTGCAGCAATTCATTAAAATCGAAGCGGCCAGGCAGGGTCGTGATGATGATGTCGTACTCATCTGGGATGCGGATACTGTCCCGTTAAAACCACTTAATTTTGTGACACCTGAAAAACAGATCGTCTACTACAAAGGCGAGGAGTTTCATCCGGCTTATTTTGTGTTAATCAAAAAACTGTTAGGTCTGGATAAAATAGTTGATTTCAGTTTTATAGCGCAGTGCTTTGCGCTCAAGGTGGCTTGGGTCAATGAATTTTGCCGTGAAATCGAGGAGAAATTCCGGATGCATTGGATTGATGCAGTGCTCATGAATCTAGATTATGCAGATGGTTGCGGTTTCAGTGAATATGAGAGTATAGGCACCTATTTGACACACAGGCACTTGGAGGATATGCGGATTAATAATACTCCCTGGGAAAGAATGGGAAACAGTCTGATCGGAAATATTAGTCATTTGGAAGATCAGAAAGCAGCTTTGCTGATCGGGGATTATGATTTCATGAGTTTTGAAAGTTGGGATCAGGGGAAGTTTATAGATGAAATTCCGCAAGCTGCTGAAACACCAGTCAAGGTGGCCGCTGTACGAAAAATCCCCCCCATAAATTTGGTATTGCTCAAGCGCTTTCAAACACTGGAACCTAGTTTTTTTGACGATGCCGTACATTCAGTCGAGTATGCTTTGAAGCAGGCTGGCTTTGAAACCTATGTATCCTGTAATGTGGTGGATCCAGCGGCGCTGAACATTATCTGGGGAGCGCATGCTCATTTCAGTCCTCCGTTGGAGCAGATTCTCGAGATTGCAAAGCCCGAATTCTCAGTCATCTTCAATATGGAACAAATAGCCATTGGCAACAGTTTCGTTTCTGACGAATACCTGTCTTTTCTTGCGCAATACAGGGTGCTTGATTATAACGTCAGGAATATTCAAGCCATGCAGGCACATAATCCACGGATCAGAGCCAGCGAATTTCCTTTGCTTCCCTCTCCGCAATTCGCGGCGGATTTTCAGATTGATGATTCCAGGGAAAAATCGGATGTGGTTTTCTGGGGAGCGCCCAGCGACCGAAGATTCAATACCTTGAATGCCCTTATTGCGCGAGGTCATAGCGCGAGGTATATCACCAATGCCTATGGGCATTATTTGTCGCAGGAAATTTATGACTCGAAAATATGCCTGAATATCCACGCCTTGCAGACTGGGATTTTTGAAATTGCCCGATGTTTGAGACCACTTGCGATGGGAATGCCTGTCGTATCGGAAGTCTCACATTTACCTGAGTTGGTGGACTGGAGTCAGAGCGGCATTTATTTTTGCGAATATGATCAACTGGTGGACTGTTGTCAGAATTTACTGGATCATCCGCAACTGGTCAATCAAGCAGTACGAAAAACCCAGCATTTTGTACACAACAAGGCATGGATCGAGATTACCCGTAATGTTATTCTCGATTTGCTGAAGGCAGGGTAATTTTAGGGTACATCGCACTTTGACATGAAAGTGACTAGGTGTGGCCCTAGCCACTGCTGACTGACTATTTGAAAGGCTCCATAGAAACCATACATGGCTGCAGCTCTGGTGGTGTTGTCGAAGTAGATAGGGAATGTTTCGTCGGTGATGATATTGACATGGGTCGGATCGCGAAAAGCAGGCCCATGAGGGAAAGCCGGGGTGAAGGATAGAAACTGCCCGCCGGGTTTCAGTACGCGCCAAACCTCATTCATGAGCTCAACGAAAGGGTTTCGGCGCTGGGGGATATAAATAACCCTGGGAACATGTTCCAGAAAATCATGTGCGGTTACAAAGTCAAAGGTGCAATCAGGAAACGGGATAGGCTCAATCACCAGATCGGCACGGTATATACCCGCATCCACATCATCCCGGACGTCGATTCCGAATACTTCATCTGCATTAAAAAAGTTTTTGGGTTGATGGCCACAGCCAATATCCAGTGATTTTGTCATTGTAAAAAAGCCCGATCAGGTTATTTAAAAAACAATCTCATTCTACTTCAAAAATTAAACAGGGTTCTGCGTTTAATGAAGTTCGTAAAAAAGTTAATCAAGGACTCGGTACCTTGGCTACCAATGTATCGATGTCCAGTCCAACAGAGGCAAACAGTTCTTTTCTCCATAACGCGACAGAGGGATTGGGCGGTGGATGCCGACCGTATATTTTGATATAACTGTCGAGTAATTTATCATCATTGCTTTTCCCGCGTGGTTGCCAGTCATCGGCGGTCATTTTGTGAATCTTTGGTCCGAAAATGGGTAAATACTTGAGGGGCGCCTTGGCACAGGCGCTGAGTATGAAATCCCAGTCTTCGTAAGCTATCTGTGACTCGAAGGTAATTTCGGTCGCGAGTCTGCCCGGGAAAATAACGCAATTATTAGGAATGAAATTTTTAACATAAACCCTGGAGGTATCATAACCGCTCAGATCAACACTTTGGACATCGGTTATCTGAGTTAGACCGTCGACCAGTTTTTCGTTAACCACTTCACAATTGGTATAATAAAGTTGATTGTCGGGCTTGCTGTTGGGAATCTGGTTAACCAGATTCTGCAAAAAATCTGGATGAAAGGAATCGTCGTCATCCAGAAAAATGAAATAATCGCCACTGATCAGTTTCATGCCCAAGTTGCGGCTTTCGGACGGGCCGGGAGTTCCTTGTCTTTGGATGAACAGGTCTGCGGTACGCATCGATTTGGAAACGACACGATAGGTTTCGGCGTCATCAGTGTCAGAAACGACAATGATTTGTTGGCAGGGAAAAGTCTGTTGTTGTACAGATTCCAACGCTCTGGTCAGTAGTTTCGCTCGATTATGCGTCGCAATGATTACACTGAATTCCGGCAAGATGCCCCCCTATAATTTTCATCTGATGGCAAGTTAACCATGATGTTTTAATAAATTTGTCATGCATCAGCATAAGTTTAGCAGCCAAGGCGCTTGATGAGGCTTTAAAATTTCTGCTAACGAACTCAATACACTAAGCTCAACACTCTATACACAAATATTCGTCTGACATTGATACGCCACGTGTATATGGTTAAGCATGAAAACAGGCGTAATTTTAGCCGAGTTTAATGTGTGATGCCAATGAATTAGCCGCTAATTATAGAAAGTGCACCTTAATTTTCTCATTGGAAAGATAATGGCCAGGTTTCTATAGATATCCCGGAAACTCTTTAAATTTAAATCTATCATTGGTCAGAATTGGATAGGTGCGCTTCTGAACTCGAATTAATAATGTCAGTCAACAATTTCTCACCGGACTTCAGGTCGGTTGCTTTACTTGGTGAGGGGTTTGAAAACCCTCACCTACTCACCTTGAAAGCACGCCCTTCAGGGAGGGTGATGCTAAAAAAATGAATTTTGTCAAATAATTTTGATACAATCGTATGCGATTAATTAATTCCAAGGCGAGTCTCTTGATGATGAACAGTCGCTCTCTCTGTTTGCCACACCACCTGGATCTTAATACTAGACACTTGACCTTGTTATAAAAGTCAGTCGCCAAGTCGTTTGGATATTCCTCATTACTTACGGGTCGCGTATGCACCCGGACGATGGTCGAGTGGCGGGTAACTTAATGACACAGGCGCTGGGTGGGAAGGACATCACTCTTTACGGTGACGGCGAGCAAAGCCGGAGTTTTTGCTATGTAGATGATATGATTGATGCTTTGCTGCGCATGATGAATACTCACGACAAGTTCACGGAACCGGTAAATATTGGAAACCCTTGCGAATTTTCAATGATCGAGTTGGCGAAAAAAGTGGTAGATATTACAGGATCAAAATCTCGTATTGTTTTTGAAGCTTTGCCCCAGGATGACCCCAGACACCGCAAGCCTGACATTACGATGGCACCCGAAAAACTGGGTGGGTCACCGACCGGAGATTGATTTGTACCATGGATTAAAGGAAAAAGTCGCTTATTTTAAGAATCTACTCAATGAGGGTTGAAAAATCTTGCCGCAATTAATTTAGGGCAGTATTGGTGCTGTATTTTTAATATTGAAACTAGAATATGAACAAAAAAGCTCTTAGCATTTGGAAAAAAGCCGAACAACAACACAGTCTCGGTAACTTCGATGAGGCTAAACAACTTTACGCGTCGCTTACAACCGACGAGTATTATTTTAAGCGCGCATATCTGCGCCATGCATCGTTAAGCGCAATTAAATGCAGGTTCGATATAAATGATTTGGTGCTGGTTTGGCAAACAAAAAAGCATGATGCGGGTTCAATTATTTGGTTGCTGCTAAATAATATTCCGATAAAAGCAGAGATTGATGACAGCGATGATAATGTTCTACTCCAGCATAAGTATTCGAAATTTTATCCAAACATGATTGTGGTTGATAATCGTATAGGCGGAATAGAATCATATCGTTATTATCACAATTGTATGACTTCCGGTTGCAACGTAATTCTTCTTCATGTAGCCGATGAAGCTTTCGATGATCTCTATGAAGTATACGATTGTTGTGACCTGGTATTCAGAAATTACTGGAGTCCTATTCTTGATCGATTGAAGGGTGTTAATTTTTTTCCACTGGGTGATAATTCCGCAAAACAATATCCTGAAATTGAAAGCCTGCGTCTGTCAAGTCAACGCGAATATCTATGGAACTTTCTCGGAGATAATACCAAAGCTGACAGACAACATGCTATCCGGGTATTTTCTCCCATTTTGCCGCACAGAGTTCATTTAGTATCTGACTTTTTCGATCCACGAAAACTGAGTCCAACTGAGTATAGAGAAATACTATCCAAATCAAAATTTACAATTTGCCCTGACGGCAACCTTAATGTCGACACCTTCAGATTCTGGGAAGCCATAGAATTCGGATCCATCCCCGTCATCATAAATCGCCATAATTTCAAATATTTTCAAGAAATTACACAGTCAGAATTGCCA
>CAIRBC010000315.1 GCA_903876685.1 uncultured Nitrosomonadales bacterium
CAAAACTGAATGAGGAAAATTGCAATATCCGATCGGTTGGTGATAGTTGAAAATATTCGCAGATAGCCCGGCAGTGGTTGACAATCGAGCGATGTTCGATCGCCACTCCCTTGGGAAGGCCGCTGGAACCTGAGGTGTAGATCAGATAAGCCAGATGGTACGGCAATACTTGAGTAACCGGTTGATGCGCCGGTTGTAGCATGATTTTAGGCCATTCGGCATCCACGCAGATTAGCCTGGCTGGCGGCAAACGATTCAGTAGACTGGTTTGGGTCAACACCACGCTCGCCGCACTGTCCGAAATCATGAAGGAAAGCCGCTCCAGAGGATATTCTGCATCCAGCGGCAGATAGGCTCCACCTGCCTTCAAGACTCCCATCAGGCTTACCACCATCTCGATGGAACGCGTCATGCAAATTGCGACGAGTGAATCTTCGCAAACACCCAGTCCACGCAAATAATGGGCAAGTTGATTGGCGCGATAATCGAGTTCTCTATAACTCAGTTGCTGAGATTCATAAATAACGGCGATCGCATCCGGGGTTAAAGCACGTTGCGTTTCAAACAACTGGTGAACGCAGCTGTCGGACAAAGAGAACGGCGTGCTATTCCCGATTATTTCTTCTCTTTCATTTTTACTCAGGAGTGGAAGTTCGCCAATACTGATATGCGGGTGGTTGACAATGCTTTCCAGCAACGTCTGGAAATGTAAAGCCATTCTGTGGATGGTTGTTGCATCGAATAAATCGGTGCTGTATTCAAACATTCCTGAAATTCCTTCAGGGAATTCAGTCATTGAAAGTGTAAGATCAAATTTTGCAGTGTTTAAATCGAGCGGAATCGGGTTGCAACTTAAACCGTCCAGCGTCCATGCGTCATCGTTGGTGTTTTGCAGCACAAACATAATTTGAAATAGCGGGTGATGATTCAGGCTGCGCTGAGGTGCCAGTTCGCTGACCAGTTGATCGAAAGGCAGATCTGCGTGGCTGTAGGCATCAAGCGCCATTTCGCGTACACGAGAAAGCAATTCCACAAAGCTCGGGTTTCCGGATAAATCGGTGCGCAAAACCAGTGTATTAACAAAAAAACCGATCAACCCGGCAAGCTCGGATGGGTTGCGACCCGCAATAGAGGTACCGACGACAATGTCGAGTTGTGCGCTATAGCGGTGCAATAGCACCTTAAAAGCCGATAGCAGGGTCATGAAAAGTGTTGCTCCGGACTTTTTTCCAAGCTGAGCAAGTGCACTTGAAATCGTTGCCGGTAACAAAAATTTAAACAACGCGCCACGATAGCTAGGCACTGCCGGGCGTGGATGATCGGTGAATAGTTCAATGATTGGCAAGGCGTCGAGCTGTTTTTTCCAGTAGTCCAACTGCTGGTAAAAAATTTTATCTTGTAACCATTGCTTTTGACTGACAGCGAAATCGGCATATTGAATTGGCAGTTCAGGCAGTGGACTGAGCCTGTTTCTAGTGTAAGCAGCATAAAGTACCGCCAGTTCATGTAACAGGACAGGCAATGATTCGCCATCGAAAACAATGTGATGTACCGTAAATAGCAATATGTATTGTTGTTCATCAAGGAGGATCAGTCTGCTGCAAAATAGCGGACCCTCGTGCAGATTGAACGGGGCACTTGCTTCACGATGCAATTGCTGGTGTAGAGCCGCTTGATTGCATCCATGCATTCGGAGTATCGTTAAGGCACAGGGTTTGGCTTTGGAAATTACTTGCGCAGGGGCAGCGTCGATCATCTTGAAAGTAGTACGCAACGCTTCATGACGCTGTAAAATTTCGTTAATACTGCGCTCCAATGCACTGATATTTAATCTGCCTGTTAGTTCGAACGCATAGGCTAAATTGTACAACGCACTCCCGTGCAGCAATTGTTCGAGGAACCACAGGCGTTGCTGAGAGAATGAAAGCGGTATGATTTCCTTGCGACAGGCTGGCAGGAGCCGGACTGGGCTAGTGTCAGGAATGTTGAGAATGCCAGTTAGTAAAGAGACGGTGGGTAATTCGAAAAAATTACGTAGACTGAGTGCGCATTTGAATCGATCACGGATTCGCGCAACGACTTGCGCAGCAAGAATCGAATGGCCACCCAGTTCAAAAAAATTCTCGTGAATTCCGATTTCTTTGATTTCCAGTACCTCTGCGAATAGTTCGCATAATATTCGTTCGGCGGGAGTGGAAGCGGCTACAAACTGATCCGCACTTTGGAAGTTTTCCTGGGTGGGTGCTGGCAACGCTTGGCGATCCGTCTTGCCGCTGGGCGTGAGTGGTAGCGATTCCAGTATCACATAGGCAGATGGCAGCATATAGTCGGGTAGTTGCTGCGAGAGGAACTTGCGCAACACAGCAGGACTCAGTGATGTATCGTGCTTTGCGCTGACATAAGCGATCAGGCGATGTTGCATGGAGCGAGACAGGTCAACCGTTACAGCGGCATCTTGCACTGCAGGGAACTGTCGCAGCACGGATTCTATTTCACCCAATTCGATACGAAAACCGCGAATCTTTACCTGATGGTCGAAGCGCCCCAGAAACTGGATAGTACCGTCAGCCAGGTAGCGCGCCCTATCGCCGGTTTGGTAGAGCCGTGCGCCGGACTGATTAATGAAGGGATCGCCAATGAACTTTTCTGCAGTCAGTTCGGGGCGGTTATGATAGCCGCGTGCCAGACAATCGCCACCGATATAAATTTCGCCTGGAATGCCGGTCGGGAGTGGTTGGCGGTGGCGGTCGAGGATATAAATCACGCAACCCCCGATCGGACGACCAATCGAGGGTAGGGTTGGCCAATGGTTGACATCTAATCCTAGATCGTAGGCAGTTACCACATGGCTTTCGCTGGGGCCATAATGATTGTGCAGGCTGGCATGGGTCTTTTTGAATAGTTCCCGGATATTCGGGGTGATTTTGAGCGCTTCACCGGCGGTAATAACATAACGTAATTTTTTTGGAAACAGACTATTACGGACGGCTGCTTCGCATAAGGCAGTTAGCGCTACATAAGGTAGAAACAAACGTGCGATTTTGTGTGCATCGATCCATTTCAGCAGCAGATGGCTGTCCAGACGAATATCGTTGTCAATTAGGAATAAACAGGCGCCGGCCGTCAGTGTGGAAAATATTTCCTGGAATGAAACATCGAAACTCAAAGTAGTGTACTGTAGGGTATCAACCTTAATTCCGGGGGTATTCTGCAATTGCCAGTAGAGTAAATTACACAAGGGGGCATGCGGCATCATTACTCCTTTGGGGATGCCGGTAGAACCCGAGGTGTAGATCAGGTAAGCGAGTTGTTCCGGGGTGAACGGATAGTCCGGGTTGGTGATTGGTAGTCTGGCGATGATAGGCCATTCCTGATCTATGTACACGGTATGGGGCATTTGCTGCGGCAATCGAGCGCTTAGTGATTGTTGAGTGAGCAGAATCAGGGCGCACGAGTCTGCCAGCATAAAGGACAATCGATCCAGCGGATATTCAGGATCCAGTGCTAGATAGGCACCGCCAGCCTTGAGTATGCCGAGTATGCCAACGATCATTTCGAAAGAGCGTTCTATGGCGAGCGCCACCAGCGTGTCGCGTGTAACACCCAGTTTACGCAAATAACGCGCGAGTTGATTGGCTCTGGCATTTAACTCAGCATAGCTGAGTGTTATCCCGTCTTTAGTTAAGGCTGCCGATCCAGGCGTTTTGGCAGCCTGTACTTCAAATAGCTGATGAATGCCCAGACTTTGTGGAAAAGTCTGTGCTGTGTTATTCCATTCGACACGCAGTCGTGCTCGGTCAGCATCGGTGATTAAAGGTAGCTTGGAGATGCTTGCCAATGGAGTTGAAACTATTCCTTCCAACAAGGTTTGAAAATGCTCCGCCATTCTATGCAGTGTTTGCGCATCGAACAGATCCGTGCTGTATTCGATTATGCCTTTAATGCTTCCGGATACCTCGGTGAGTGACATCATCAGGTCAAACTTTGCGCTCTTTGATTCGACTGAAGTCGGCATGACCTTTAGTCCTTCGAGTGCAAGCGTATTCTCCAAGGGGAGTTGCAGGACAAACATGATTTGGAATAGCGGGTGATGACTTAAATTGCGTTGTGGCGCAAGCAGATTTACCAGTTTGTCGAAGGGTAAATCGGCATGGTTAAAGGCATCCAGCACCATCTCGCGGGTCATTGCCAGCAACTCCAGAAAATCAGGGTTAGTTGAAACATCGACGCGCAATACGAGCGTGTTCACGAAAAAACCGATTAGTCCGGCGATTTCATTACGATTACGCCCGGCAATCAGCGAGCCGACCACGATGTCTTGTTGGGCTGTATAGCGATGCAGCAGCACCTGAAATGCGGTTAGTAAGGTCATAAATAGTGTCGCGTCATTCATTCTGCTTAGTTGCTTCAGCGAGGCGACCAGTGCGGTAGGCAGATGAAATTCGATACAGGCACCGCGATAACTTTGTGTTGCGGGGCGAGGGCGATCGGTGGGCAGTTCCATAACCGGCAGGTTGTGGAGCTGTTTTTTCCAGTAGAGACAGAGCTTTTCTAGAACAGCTCCTTTAAGCATGCGGGTTTGCCAAGCTGAATAATCGGCATATTGAATCGGTAATTCTGGAAGAACTGAGTGAATATTTTGCAACGCGCCGGAATATAGTACCGATAACTCGCGCATCAGTAATTCCTCTGACCAGCCGTCAAATACGATGTGATGGATGGTGAATTGAAAAACAAATACCTCGGCACTAAGGCAAAGCAAACGGTTGCGAATCAGTGGTTCAATGCCTAGGTCAAATGGTGTTTTAGCTTCAAGATCCAGTTGCATTTGCAGTTCTGCTTCGCTGACTCCTTGCAGAATGCGTAAAGAAATTGTTAAGTCAGGTGAAATAACTTGTATCGGTTCTCCCGCCACCAGCCTGAAATTGGTACGCAATGTCTCATGTCGTTTTAGCAGTTCATTGAGCGCCTGTTCCAGTGCATTGATATGCAGGTAGCCTTCCAGGCGAAATGCGCATGAGACATTGTTGAGCGCACTATTCGGGTGCAATTGTTCGATGAACCACATTCGATGTTGAGCAAAGGAAAGCGGTAATACAGTAGTTCGGGCAATGCGCTCAATTGGTGAGACGCTGGCATCCGAAGTTGAATTTGCGAGGCACTTAGCCAATTGGGCGACTGTTGGTGTCGCAAAAAAAGTACGATAACTCAGGGTCGCAGACCACAAATCCTGAATGCGTGCCAGCACCTGAGCAACTAGCAGCGAATGTCCTCCCAGTTCAAAAAAATTGTCGTGGATGCCAATCGGCGTCAACTTCAGCACATCCGCCCATATTTCACATAAAAGGGCTTCGTCAGAATTTGTCGGAAAATCGCAGCCATTTTGCTTGGTGATAGGTTTGTTGCTGGACGCGATTGATGGTTGCGATGATGCTCTGTGTTCAGTTTTCAAATGGGGTCTCAGGAAGGTGATGAAATAAGACTGTATCAGGCTATTGAAAAAAATAGTAAATAGTTGTTTTTTATGCTGCTCTTAGTCGCTTTCAGGGGCATGCAAAGGACAAACTACGAAAAATTTGTTCATGAAAATAGTTGTGTTTAATCAGCTAACCCTGCAAAAAAACTCACTTACCGGAAAGGCATATATTCAGTTTAAACTGGAGTTATGTTGTATTATACGTGTCCCTCCGGTAAGCATGCATGAAATCGGATAACTTTATTGCTAACCTTAGCTCCCAATTCAACCCGATTAGGAGAGCATCTGATGAGCAATGCAGCAAAAGCCGTGAAAGCGAGC
>CAIRBC010000316.1 GCA_903876685.1 uncultured Nitrosomonadales bacterium
GCTCGCTTTCACGGCTTTTGCTGCATTGCTCATCAGATGCTCTCCTAATCGGGTTGAATTGGGAGCTAAGGTTAGCAATAAAGTTATCCGATTTCATGCATGCTTACCGGAGGGACACGATCTGGGAAGCACCATGAACAAAGCCCTTTATAATGCTATTCGCCAAGGACTGGTTGTTTCAGAAGATGAAATGAGCAGGGGTGGATTGATTTTCTCCATTGTAAGAGTTCAGGGAAGCCCGAACATCAAGCTGCGAAGTAGAGGGCCGCGAGTATTCGAGGAGATTCCGCCGAGCGAACTTCAAGTTGTAGCAAATTATTTGATTGAAATGAATAAGTTAGAGCATGGTAGTGATGAACACCTACGTGCCATTCTGGAATGTTTTGATCTCAAGCGATTGACCACACAAGTCGGCACCACGTTGCTGGAAATCCTTGATAAGAAATACCCTTATGTAGCGAATTTTCAACACTAGCTTCATGGCAAAGATGAGCGGGGGCTGGGACGCATTAAATGCTTAACTGTCCGGTTACGAAAATTTGCAAATGTAGTTGATCGGGTTCATCAGGCAATGGCTCTCAACTTTGCCTGGCAGATCAAACATCTTCGGGGATGTTTTGAATTCAAACAAGCGATAAAGGTGAAATGCTTCCGTGTTTTCCTGGGCAAACCTGAGCTCTCCACGGCTGACAAAAAATGGGGTTTCCTTCCCGAAAGTCGTTGTTTTGACCTCGATGAATCTCTCGCGCCCGGAAGGTTCGAAAGAAAGGATGTCGTAACCCAGCCCGTCGCCCTTGGTTTTTGCGACATGCTCCACTTTGTCTGCCAAAGCCTTATGGCCAAGGTTGTGCAATCGAAAATGCTCGAAATTCAAGGCAAATTCCTCACCGGCGCAACCGAGCGCAGCATTTCTGGCTTCCCGCTCGAAGTAATCACGTTTCTGGGGAATGGGCAGACGATAGCGTTGGGTCGGCTCTTTGGCGGCTAATGCCAATTTCGGGGCATCGACCAGGAGCTTGCTGAAATCTGCCAACAACGGGGTGACTGCAGGCGCCGAAGAGGCGGCTAATGCCGCTTGATCGAGCAACTGATCTTGAGCGATGCGATCCTCGACGATCTCGCGCAAGAGTTGCTGATAGTTGCCGCGAGGCTTATAGCCGGTGATGTATGGACAGCCCAACTGGATAAGGATGGCGCTGATGTTTTGGTGCTTGAACTCAATAGCACCGTCATTTCGGTTATTCAGCCTGGCAAGCAATCCTTGGCGGTGTGCGGTCTTGCTGTAAGACTGGCCGGATAATTCCAGAATCAACATGTGAAAGTAATCGGCCACCGTTGCTTCAACTTCAGTTCGATCCCATTCCATGATGATTATGTTTCGTCCTGTGTAAATATTTCGTGCAGGGTTAAAGTACCGTGAACAAGAGCTTGGGGTCTGCCTTGATTAACACACTTACATCAAAATGGGGTCTGGAGAAGATGCACATCACCCCTCCCTCGTCACCAGCCGACGCTGGAACGAACTCCGGCTTTCTTTATCTCAGGCACCGCGCTCGTGCTCCGCAACTTCCGCCGCAATACGCGCCGCCAAATCCAGCGCCTCATGCTCAGGCACGATCTCTTTCTCTCCCGGAATCTTGCGCAGGATGCTCATTGCGCTCTGGAAGGCGGGTTGCAGGCTTTCCTGCTGAGGAGCACCGACAAGCAGATATACCTTGAACGGGTCGACCGCATCCTGAACGCTCGCCAATTGCCCCAGCCAGCGATGCGCCTTGTCCCTGATGCTGTCGGCTGTGGCCATGTCGAACGAGACGGGTTCAAGGCAATGCCACTTGCCATTTTTCCATGAATGTTGAAATTCGATCTCGTCGTCCTGAACGGAGATGATCTTCGACTGGAAGTGCTGGAGTATCCGCCGTGCTTCCAGATCTTTTTTGAAATGACGCCACACATCATCGTCGGTCCGGTTGCTCGATGCTTGCTTGTCTTCGTAACGCATCACCATGCGATTGAAAAGCTTCTCCAGCGCTTGTGCAGGATCGTCGGTGCGCCCGCTTCCGCAAGGCGACCATTGCAATGAGCTGTCGTCTTTTGGTAATACGGACTGTGCAATCTCGATCACGCCAGAGGAAGAGGCAAACTGCAATTCGTTGGCAAGCCGCTCGCCACGCTCTTCAAAGCTGTTCTGGATATGGCGCATCAGCGCCTTGAAGTGTTCGGCATTCAATCCGGGAAATACTTTGCTGAGACGCCCGATGGTGGTTCGGCAGAGTGCGCTCAGGTAAGGCGCCTGCGGTGCATGCAGCGCCACCCCAACGTTCACGAATTCGCCGCTTGTGACATCGTGCATGTACCGGAGTACCGTATAGGTGTAAGAGTATTGGTTTTTCATGATATGACCCTTCTGACTTCCTGTAGTGCTGGTTCGATATTATCCCTGACTTTCCCTATGTACAGCAATGCTTGATCTGCGTGTTGATTGGCGGCATTCCACGCATCCGGCAATGCCGCTCTGTACTCCGCCAGGCGTTCGTCCGTGACGGCAAGCCAAGCTCCGGCGAGCCGGTCAAAATTCACCGCCTTCCCGCAAAGCTGCTCGGAAAACAAATGGCGGCGTGTGTTTTTCAAGGATGCCAGCGAACCGATCACCCAAGGTGGTTGCCAACCGATAAGCCCTTCGGTGGAAGGGAAGGCCATTTCATGATCGTAGATTGCGAGGCTGGCTCCGCTGAAAAGACAGTTCGGATTTATTGTGCGCCGGTCTTCATTCACGATCAGCGCATCGAATGCAAATATCTCCGCAGCCGTGGCTATCGCATCCTTGGGAATTGCCTTGCCGACAGGCCAGCTCGTATAACCGGGTGGCAAATGCTTCGAGCCAAATGCAAGCGGATTGCTGCGGCGTGCGATGGCCGCGACAGTTTCGTCAGGCAGCCCCGCGATAAACTCCGGCTCCAGGGCGACGAGAAACGGTTCTGGAACAGAGGAGATCAAGGTCTGCCGCAAGCAAGGCGGCAATAGCCTCCATTACCAGCGCCGTAACTTTGCGGTCACATCCATCCGATAACTTTGCTACTACCTCAACCTCGGCTCCGTCAGTGGTCTCACACGTCAGGCGGCACGGCACTGTCCGGCCAGAACTGATGCGACCATCAAAGCGGACTGCTGTTACATAATTCAACATTGCTTGCCCTCGCTGAACGCTCTGCGCAGCATGGCGCAAGTGGGGTGCACTCTAACACGATCTGGAGAGATGCTGCATCGGCAAGCTGCTTAAACCAAATGCACCTCTACACGCTTACCCAATGCGGCGGCATATTTGCGCAAAGTGGAGAGGCTGGGCGAATGTTTGCCGGTAGCCAGGGCACTTTCCAAGCGGGCGATGGCGGGTGCTTTTGTTCCCATACGTTCAGCTACCTGCGCTTGCGATAACCCCGCTTCACGACGAGCGGCAAGTATTTCGTCCAGAATGGCGAATTCTTCACGGTTCAGTCGGTCATGCTCGGCACGCACGGCGGGGTCATTCAACATCTTTGCGACCATCTGTTCGTGAGTCATGGTTTTGGTCTTCATGGCTTTACCTCTTTCATTCGTTTTTCGGCAATCCTGCGTTCCCTGATCGGTGTTTTTTGCGATTTTTTGACGAAGCAATGCAACATGACGATCTGATGTTCAACCAGTGTGCAATAAAATACACGCGCAATACCTTCCGCCCCTTTGAGACGCAACTCGAACAATCCATTCCCGAAGGCTTCTGTATGTGGCTTGCCGAGATTTGCGCCATTCACCATCATTCTTGCGGTTAATCCGATATAGCGCGCCTGTAACGTAGCGGGTAAAGACATGATCTGTGCTTGCAGCGCTTCGTCGTAATAGGCAATGGTATAGGTCATAATTTGATAGTAACAATTATGTTATCGCCATTCAACTACATTTAATCGCGCCCCACGGCTGGCTTTGCACAGCCAGCCGATTCTGGTGGCGAAAAGCATGCTTTCCGAATTGATTCTCGCAGGGATATTGCCCTGTGGGCAATAACTCGCAAACCCCACCCTCCCCCGCAAGCGGGGGAGGGTGAGTACGAATCGCTACGCGACTTTTACGAAAACCGTTAATTTGAGCCAGGCTCAAGCGAGCCTTGATCCGCCACAGTACGGGCAGCATGTTCTCGGCGTTTGGTGTCAATGAGAATCTGCATTTCTGCCATTACCTGATCGTGAGGAATCAAAGAACCATGATCATCAAGCGATTCCTGCACCTTGGCACGGAACCAGCGTTCATACGCCTCGGCCTCTTCAGTCGTGTCAAACTCGGACTCAAGGTAATAGGGGACAGAGCACGGTTTGCCAGTTTTAATTTCATTGCCTTGGAAACCGTGGTCTGTCCCCCATTATCCAAATAAATTGAAGGTTGATCGGTTGCTAAGAGGATTAATCACAATTAAAGAGGCCAGGCTGTCCACCCTGGATCCGAGGCATACTTTTCGGGCGCTTGCCAGACAGAAGCCCCTCATTGAACAAGGCACGAAAAAGGCACTTGGCGGGCAGATTTAACCACATAATTCTGGCATGCTGGAATTATGGCGCAACCCTTTAACAGGTTTGATTTTTTTGATGGAAAAAATGCACGATTTTTACAGTTCTGCCGACAGAGGTCGAAGGGGAGCAAGGTGGCTGGGGCGCATTGATTTCTCAATTTTTGCGCAGAAATGCAAGTGGTTAACGCGGCTTTTTCTGCGCGTGATGAAGGATGCGGATGATTCTGGCTACGGTTGGGGTGAGTCGGTAAAGAATCACAAACGGGTATTGGCTGACGACAAGTTGTCGGTAAGGAGCGGTTTCCAGCTTGCGGCCTATCTCCGGGTGTTCTGCTATCTGCAATATGGTTTTGTCAATTTCATTGCCAATTCTGGCGGTGGTGGTTGTTCCTGCTGTTTCGATGTAGTACTCGGCAATGCGCCGCAGGTCGCGATGGGCTGATGCGAGATATTCAAGCCGCTTTCTTCGCATGATGTTCCATGGCGCGGTCGAATTCGCTCATGGCTTGCTCATGGGTCGAGGTGGGCTTGCCTTCGCTGAATGCTTCGCCTGCTTGCGCTTCTGCGACGAGCCATGCTTCATACGCGCCCTTGGCACGGGATTCGGCCTCTTTGACGGTATCCTGTTTTTTCATGGCATCAACTCCATCTGTCAACGGCTTTGATTTTACACCCGTTCGGGAAGAAAGGGTTCAGCATCATAAATGCATAGCAGAATCTGTATGAACTTTCGGCGTTGTGAAGCTATTTCCGGCTCCAGGGCGACGAGAAACGGTTCTGGGACAGAGGAGATCAAGGTCTGTCTCGATAATGGCGGACTAAATATGCAATGCCAGTTCGATCAGGTATTTTGGAGTTGATACTGAGGGGCGTATCGAGGCGCGTGTAGACCTGTCGATGAGGGCATATTCATCAATTTTGCAATTCACCGCAACCATTCAACTTGAATAAGACCTTCAGCTTCAAGCGGGTCAAGTTCGTGGTGGTCTGCGCTGACCAGCCTGAAATTGCGTGTTTCTGCAACCGCCAACGCAATCGCATCGGCAAGTGAGAGGCGGCCACGCGCTTTCCAGCGAGCAGCAGCCAGCCATTCAGCCTCTGTTAATGACCACAAGATTTCAATGTTGGCATCCAACACCACACGAAGCGTGATAGCTGCCGAATTGTTATTCTGGCTGCGACGCACGGCATTGTAAGCAACTTCCAGTGCGTTGATGGCACTCATATACTGGCGCATCGCCAGTTAATATAGCTTCAACTCGTTGCGCGCCTGTCTCGTCATTCAGTAAAGCTATGAGGGCGCATGCATCGAGCAAGTAGCCGTTCATTACTTTTCTTCCAGTGCAATTTCTGCAGCCTTGTTGGCGATGAATTCATCTACACTCGACAACATCCCCTTCATGGCGCCGCGAGCGGAGAAGTTTTTCGGGGGAATGTATGCAGATGCGCCGTTTTCATTCGATGCGTCAAGTAGCGTAACCAGTACGCGCTGCATTCCGCTGATTTTCACCGGTTCGGCGAAATGGAGATGGCCGCTTTCATCCAGTGTAGCTTCAAGTGTTTGCATCATGTTCGTCTCCTGATAATTTGCGAGCTCGGTATTGAGATTAGCTTTGTAGCATGGAGATGTACAGCGTTGCGCATCGACCAGAATTTCATGCCGCCAATCGTTCCAGCCGTTTAACGTGCGTCAGACGTGCGGCATAAGACAGCGCTGCCAAAATATCATCGCGTTCCAGGTCTTCGTGAAGTAATAGGGGACAGACCACGGTTAATTTGTCTTTGCCGCTCAAGCGAGCGCCATTGACCCTGCGACCACATGCGCAAGCCATTCCGGCATGCCGGAATGAGCCTAAGACATTAATAAATTTAGCATTTTATTTACGAAAATGCAAAATTATGTCTGCTCCGGCGCCAATGAGTGGTGCCTAATCCAGAAGCAGTGTTCACGATGTCACCAGCCAGCGCTGAAACGAACCCCGGCTTTTTTCGAATGCTTGCCAGGCAGAAGCCCCTCATCAGGCTAAACCCTTTTTATCACAATGCCTGTGCCGCTTGCAGTTATAACAAATTCACCGAGTTGCCCCTCATAGAACAAGGCAGTGGCTGCCGCCTTTATGCGTGCGGGGAACCGGGAAATATCGTCGGACCGGGTAAGAAAAGTCCCCTATTACACTCCTTCAAGCATACCTTCAATCAGCATACGTCTGCCATAAACAACAGTCACCATGTAGTGTTGCCGCTGGAGCAAAAGCGCTTAAATATGCCGCAGCCGAATTTTGGCGTGAAACACCTGAGTTTGCAATTTTGAATAAGGGGCACAAATACAAATGAGCTGCTATGGCTCATTTGTATGGGATGGGAATGTCATTTGAACGGATCGAATTCGTCATTGGGGTCGACTGGAAGGTTAGGAAATTTAATCGCATAACTCAAAGGATTGATGGCACGCCAACCATGATCAAGCCATTTTTTATTGCTGAATCCTAGTTAATGCCCTGATTCTCCCTCATCTATGCACGTGATATCAATAATTTCGCAGTTCAATATCGAAAATTTAGCTATCGTCAAAGCAAGCACACAGAATTACCTTGGGTGGGAGAAGTTGCTCGTCACCAAGAGATGCGCTGATCGAATTCGAATTCAGGTGCAGGTTGCACTGCTAAATCATATTGAGGTTCGTTGTCCGCCACTTTGGCAGTCATTGCAACCTCCCAAAGTGGCGGTCCACGCGCAGGTGGGATGGTCGGTGGTTGGGTCGGCTCGCCGATATGCCAAACGTCCTTTCGCTCAGACGCTTGTAATCAGTCGTGATTGAGTCTTTAGATTTCCGCCAACTGATTTTGCCGTTGCTCAGTACAGCACCGCTGGCAAAGCCCAGCTTTTCCTGCAATTTCTGTTTGAGTAACGAACATGGCAATGATGCCACCCCTTGTAATTAAACAGCCATGCCCGTTTCCCTGATGAACCCACTAGCCACTCCACTAGGTTGCCAAAAGACAGCAACCAAGTGGCTGGTTATCTCCCCATCCCTACCCATGAAC
>CAIRBC010000317.1 GCA_903876685.1 uncultured Nitrosomonadales bacterium
AGTGCCATGCACGTTAACGTGAAACACGCGTAGCGACTTACTCCCCCTCGCCCGCTTGCGGGAGAGGGATGGGGTGAGGGAAACGGACATGGCGGTTTCATTACAAGGGGTGGCATCATTGCCATGTCCGTTAGTTTAAATGTGATGAATTTGTGAATTTGGGGTATTACCCCTATTTATGCTATTTTGCCAGGGTCAGGCTGCGACTGGTGAATACGGCAAAAATTGCTGCGGCGCAGGCCAGATACAAGGCACCGCTAGTCAGGTAAGGCAGATAGATGGGTAACATTTCCGCGCAATATTCCGCTACACCCATGCCAGGATACCGACCGGAAAATAGGTAAAACGAGCCATTAGAAATCACAAAGGCGACGTTTAGCGCGAGAAAGGAAATGGCTGCATATATGCTCAGACTCTGCAGGCTGCGTTGATGAATACGTGCATAATAACGTCCGGCCAGCCATAACGCGCCATAGGTCGGAATCAAAAAGGCATAGGCAGGGGACATGCAATAATTATCGACTCCCAGTTGAGCGATTGCAACATAATCCAGTGCGGCAGCTTCCGCCAGCAAGATAACGAACCACAACGGACTGGTGAGCAAAACTCCCGCCAGCAGAAATACTGCCAGCGAAGCATCTGGAAAGTGCAGTGCACTGCCAAAATGGTGCATACGGGTGGCGGCCATCAAAACGGCTAAAATGATGAGCGGTTGTACTGATTGTTTCATGGTGTTCTCCTGTGCTCTATGGTTGATAATTGAGGTTGATAAAAATTCTGCGACCAGGGGTGTTGTAACCATAGGCGGTAGAGTCGTTCTGATTGCTTAGGTTGTCCAGGCGCGTTGAAACCCTGAGTTTCTGGTTTATTGCATAGCCCGCAGTCAGATTCAGCATACTATAACTGCCCAGCGTGTGGCCTGCATCCTGACGCTCGCTTGAATACAGCCATTCGGCACCATACTGCCAGGCACCCTGCTGCCGGTTCATAGTCAGATTACTGTGTATTCTGGCACGGCCGCGTAAAATTTCACCCGTGGTCTGATTGCGCGGGTTTTGTGTCGTTAGTGCAGACTTCACGGACGTGTCGCCGAATTGCCCGGCATAGCTGACTTCTATACCTTCGGTGCGTGCCTTACCTATGTTCGACAGACTGTAGGATATCGGATCAGACAAGATTAAATCGCGGGTGCGGTTATCGAAATAGCTTATATCCAGATGATGTGCTGCTGTCGTGTAATGCATTGCAAATTCGACATTATGCGAATGTTCCGGTCGCAAATCTGGAAAGCTGTAACCCGGATAATACAATTCATTGAAAGTGGGTGCGCGAAAGGCCGTGCTCACATTTGTCGTTGCGCGCCAGCTATTATCAAACAGATACCCGTATCCCAGCAGGCCTGTGTTTATATTTCCATATTGTGAATTGCGATCCTGGCGCAGGTTAACCTGCCATTGATGCGAGCCATAACCGGTGGTATATCCGGCAAGCAGGCTTAGTATGCGCCTTTGATCAGGGCTGTAACTCGGATTTAGGTCACTGTAGACATGCTGTTCAAGTTGTTCTACACCTAGTAGTAATTGCCCTGCGGATTTTATTTGTAGGGTGTTTAGCCAACTGAGCTGGTTCTGTGTCGATTTTATTTGCGATCCATAAGGGTTTGGCAGACCGTTCAGATAGTCACGGTAGTTATCAGACCCTTGACCGAATTGTAGTTGGCTATGCCAGAATTCTCCGAGCTGATTGTCCGAGGAAAACGAAAATTTGCCGATGTCTGAACGGTTACGGTTCACGTCAGTGGGTGTTGCAAACTCACTGTCATACTGGTTTTTACCCGAACTGTCATAGAGGCTTATTGCAACACGGTTGGCGGCGCTGAAAGCATAGCCGATATTGGCGGATACACTGCTATTGCGATAACCGTCACGATCAGGATTTGCACCCGGTAGCAGCGCAGGATTCATTGCAGATACACCATCTGTTTTGAATTGAGATACTTGTAATGCATAATCCAGTTTTTCGTTCGCACCGGAAATGCCAGTGCTGGCGCGGTGTGTGCCGAGGCTACCCATGCCGAGGTTCATGTGGTATTTTGGGTCGCCCTTGCCTTGTTTAGTGAAAATTTGTATCACACCACCGATTGCCTCAGAGCCATAAAGACTGCTGACATTGCCTCGTACTACCTCGATACGTTCTATCTGATCCAGCATCAGATCCTGAATCGAGGTTGTTCCGGCGGTAGCAGAACCGATACGCATGCCGTCCAGCAGCACCAGCACCTGGGTGTTACTGCTACCGCGCAGGAACAGACCGGGAACTTTACCCATTCCGCCGTTTTGTGCGACAGCCGTGCCGGGTACGCTGCGCAACAGGCTTGCCACATCGGCAGCTTCAGAGTGTTGTATTTCTTCAGCGGTGATGACGGTTACAGAAGAGAGACTGGCATTTAGTGGTTGAGAAACGCGTGTGGTACTAACCACCATTTCCGGCCATTCTGTCGCATAAGAGTGGCAACAAACCACGCCGAGCAGCGCGGCGGATAACTTATATTTCATTCTGTGATTACCTGAAAATTTCCAAGCGTCCCCGTTGGAAAGTTATATTCAGGAAATGTGGCGGGAATAGAAAACCCTTTACCGATGCGCCTCCCGCACATCTCCTGTACCTTGGTTTTCAGGCCGGTCTCCGGGCTCACAAGTCTTGATTTGCCGCCTTCCCATGAGTGATCACAGTGGCGTATAGGCAAATCCGCACTCGTTTACCGTTGCGGGGGCAGCACAGGCATGAGAAAAAACTTTCACCTGTTTCCCGTTTAACTCAACTGCAGAGCAGTTTGAGAACCTTAAAACATCTAGTATTATAACACCGACCGAACAGAATAGTCCAAAAATTATAAATTGCCTTAAAAAGTGCTGCTTACCGTTTGACTTGGCTACACTTTTCAAATTATAGTCATACTATGGAAAATGAACTTAACGCCTTGGAAAGCAAACTTGGTCAGCTGATACAGGTATGCGGGAGTTTGCGTACCGAAAATCACCGGTTGCGCCAGGAATTGGCACATTCACAAAGCAATTATCGACAATGCAATGACCAGTTGGAAAAATGCACTCAAAAGCTGCAAACGGCAAAGCTTCGACTTGAAAATTTGTTAAAAACCTTACCAGAAGATCAACCATGAGTGGCGTAACCAAGACTATGGATGTCAAATTGCTCGACCGTGAGTTGCGGGTCGCCTGCCCTGAAGAAGAGCGTGGAGAACTGCTGGATTCGGTTGCCTATCTCGATAAAAAAATGCGTGAAATACGCGATATAGGGAAAATAGCCAGTACCGAACGCATCGCCCTGATGGCCGCTTTGAACATCACCCATGAACTTCTTTCGGTAAAACTCGGACGTGGCTTTGACCTGGCCGATTTTAAGCGTAGAATGAACTCCATGCAGGCGGCGATAGATCATGCTTTAGCCGAACAAGAATCGCTTTTTTGACCTTGTCTAAAGTCATAAAGCTTATAGTTTGTCCCCTGCGGTGTTCGTCAGGCCTATAATTCTTAGAACCAAGATGTTAACCAGGTTGCGACTCGAAGAGCTGCTGTTGTGAACGTCCTCCGGGATGATCCTGATGTGGCAGAGAAGCAACCATCTTGAACCGCAGGTTCGAGATGCTGGGTCAACGGCACAGGCGGGGGGCTTTATTCTGGTGCGACCCGAAATAGGGTCGCACTTTTTATGCATCATGGGTCTATGGGCAAAATGGTCAGCAGCCTGCGTAAACGGTTAACGACAACTTTGGGGGTTGTCGTCCTTCCTTTTATGGCAATCACCATTCTCGGTATAGGATTGTTCGCGTTTCAGACCCTGAAGAACGAAGCAAATGCCCAGTTATCGCAGCAATCCGTGATACTGGGTGAAAGCATTGTACGCTGGGATGCGGAAGTGGTGCGTTTTCTCAGTCTGCTGACGCGTCAGCCGCAAATTGTGGAAATGCACCCTGAGGAACAGCGACCCTTACTACTCAGGGTAAAAGAGGTCTATGCCGATGCTTACCTGGTGGCGATATGCGACCGTCAGGGATTCAGTAATGCGCGCAACGATTCCGCGACTCCTATCGATTATCACGATCGTAAATATTTCAAGGGTGCGATGGCCGGGGCAGATATCACCCGGGAACTGATTGTCAGCAGGACTACCCATGTGCCTGCTGTGGCCTTTGGAGCCCCGGTGCATAGTGCTGATGGCGCTATTGTCGGGGTTGCAATGGCGAGCTTCAGTCTTAACCGTATTACCGAAATTGTCAATGCCGTCAAACTGGGTAAAACCGGTTATGCCTTTGTGGTGGATGAAAACGGCTTTCTGATCGCCCATCCAAAACTGCTATCGTCCACAACGCTGGAATCCGCACGTGGACTAGCACCTGTCGATGCGTTATTAAGCGGGAAGCGCGGTCCCTTTGCCTTCACCGACCATGAAGGTAGTAACTGGATGGCGCATCTGCAAACGCTTAGCAACGGTTGGGGCGTGGTTGTTCTTCAGCAAAATGAGGAAGTGCTGGCGCATGCCAATTTGATCTGGCAGGTACTGGTGGTGATTCTGCTGCTGGCCACTTCGATTGCCTGGCTAGTGATATGGGTAATGGTAGGCAAGACGGTGCACTCGATCAAAGGTATCGCCGATACCGCGCAAGCCTACGCCGATGGTGATCTGGGGCGTAAGGCGGAGGTACATAGTGATGACGAAATCGGTATGCTGGCAAATTCCTTTAATCGCATGGCCGAACAACTCGCAGGGCATATACAAACCCTGGAGGAGCGTGTTAAAGAACGCACTTATCAGTTGGAAAGTAGCAACCTTTCTCTTGAAAACGCCCTGACCGAGCTCAAGACGACTCAGCAACAACTGATAGAAACCGAGCGCAATCGTGCAGATGCACTGAATATTGCCAAAGATCAGGCAGAATCCGCCACTAAATCCAAGAGCGAATTCCTGGCCAACATGAGCCATGAAATACGCACTCCGATGAATGCGGTTATCGGCATGACCCATCTGGCGTTGCAAACCGAATTAAACAACAGGCAGCGCGGTTACCTGGAAAAAGTCGATGCAGCTGCCAAAGGGTTGCTACGCATCATCGACGACATACTCGATTTTTCCAAGATCGAGGCTGGCAAACTGCGTTTCGAGCAACTGGATTTTAATCTTAACGAAGTAATGGAGCGCCTCTCTGATCTGTGCATAATAAAAGCACAGGAGAAGGGATTGGAACTACTGTTCGATATCGGTGCAGATGTACCATTGGCGCTGATTGGTGATCCGTTGCGTCTGGGACAAATCCTGATCAACTTGGTAGGCAATGCCATCAAGTTCACTGACAAAGGTGAAATAACCGTAGTGGTTCGTGCCGACATGGCTGTCAATAATCGGGTGCAACTGCGATTTGCAGTGATTGATACCGGTGTTGGATTATCGGAAGAACAATGCCGGCGACTGTTCACCGCCTTCACTCAGGCCGATACCACGACCACCCGCAAGTATGGGGGAACCGGATTGGGTTTGACGATCTGCAAACGTCTGGTTGAAATGATGGGTGGACAGATCCTGGTGGAGAGTAAGGAAGGCTCTGGCAGTCGTTTTAGCTTCAATGCCAATTTCGGACTACAGCGCTCGCAACCTGCCATATTGACCCATCAGATAGCAGGTTTACAGGTATTGGTGGTTGACGATAATGCCAGCGCAAGGGAGATTTTCGTCTTCATGCTCACTGAGCAGGGGTTGCAGGCCAAGTCGGTGGCTAGCGGACTAGAAGCATTGGCCGAACTGGAGCGAGCGCAACTGCAGGGTAGTCCTTATGGTCTGGTGCTGGTCGATTGGCAAATGCCTGAGCTGGATGGGGTAGAAACCATACAGCGTATACGCTCCAACCAGCGTTTGCTGAAAATGCCGGCTTGCATGATGGTTACCGCCTATAGCCGTGATGAACTGTTGCGTCGCCTGAACGGAGTTGCTATAGATGGCTTGCTGATCAAACCGGTCAGTCCTTCTACGCTATGCGACATTATTGCGTCGACTTTCAGCATCAAAGAGGTGCAGCAACGCATACCCTACAAGTTTGATTATAACCAGGTGCGCGCAAAGCTCAGCGGCGGTCATGTGCTGCTGGTAGAGGATAATGAAGTTAATCGTGAATTGGCAGTGGAGTTGCTGAGCAACGCCGGCTTAACAGTAGATGTGGCTGTTAATGGGCTGGAAGCGTTGAAAAAAGTTACTGAAGTTGAATATGATGCCGTGCTGATGGATTGTCAGATGCCGGTTATGGATGGATTCGAGGCGACGCAAAATCTGCGCAGTCTGTTAGGGTATACGCAATTGCCGGTGATTGCGATGACCGCCAATGCGATGTCTGAAGATCGTGACAAATGTCTGGCGGCCGGGATGAACGATCATATCGGAAAACCGATCGATGTTGCGCAATTGTATAGCACCCTGATGCGCTGGGTGCAGCCCTTACACCCGACCGCTATCGTTGAAGTTGTGCAGCCTGCCGCAGACAGCGTAAATTTCTTGATCAAGGGCATCGATGTCGGGGACGGACTGGCACGCACTATGGGCAACCGTGCGTTTTATTTGCAATTATTGTCTCAGTTTCGCAGCAATCAGGCAGATACGCCCGCAAAAATCCGCGAAGCTTTTGAACAAAACGATCTGCAGCTTGCTGAACGGCTTGCGCATACGCTAAAAGGGGTGGCCGCACAGGTAGGCGCGATTCCGATGGCGGCGCTCTCTGAGCAAATTGAACACGATATAAGACTGGGCGCTACGGTAGACGACCTAAGTCCCTTGTTACAGCGTCTGGAGGCCGATATGAACGATTTATGGGTAGCTATGTCGCACGTGATCGATGTGCCTGCTAAAATAGACCCGGATGCCTGCGCGGTAGATAGCGAAGCAATGCATAGCTTGCTTCAGCAATTTGCAAAACTGCTGCGGGAATATGACGGTGCTGCGTTTGATGTGTTTGAAAAATCTGGCGCACAGTTTATCGCAGCACTGGGAAGCGATGCACACAAGGAGATTGCACAAGCAGCACTTCAATATGATTTTGATGTTGCGCTGTCTGTATTGCTGGCTCATGCGCCATCCTGAAGTGAGCTGCGGAATGGTCAGCAGATGCCTGAAAATTGACTGAAAGAGTAGAATTATGAATGGCAGCACCGAAAAAATTAAACAGACGATCCTGATAGTCGACGATACGCCAGATAATATTGCCTTGCTCTTCGAGTTGCTAAAGGACAAATACCGGGTAAAGATTGCGACCAACGGTCTTAAAGCACTGGAAATTGCCGCCTATGTTCCCGTACCAGACTTGATTTTAATGGATGTGGTGATGCCGCAGATGGATGGCTATGAAGCCTGTCGCCGACTCAAGGCTCAACCTGAAACGGCTGATATTCCGCTTATTTTCCTGACGGCTCGATGCCAGTCCAAGGATGAAGAAGCCGGACTGAGCATGGGAGCCGTTGACTACATCAGCAAACCGATCAGTCCGCCGATACTGCTGGCCAGGGTCGCAACCCATTTGAACCTGAAGAACGCGCGCCAGTTTCTGGCAGATCAGAATGAACATCTGGATCATCTGGTGCATCAACGCACTGATCAACTGGCCAGAATGCAGGATGCAACCATACTGGCAATGGCCTCGTTGGCTGAAACACGGGATAATGAAACCGGCAACCATATCCGCCGCACTCAGCATTATGTAGCGACCCTGGCTCGCCAGTTGCAGAGCAATCCACGTTTTAATTCAATATTGACGGATGATAATATCGAATTGCTCTACAAATCCGCACCTTTGCATGATGTCGGCAAGGTCGGCGTGCCAGATCGTATCCTGCTCAAACCGGGGAAGCTTGATCCTGATGAATTTGAAATAATGAAGCTGCATACGGTCTATGGTCGAGATACCATACTCTCGGTCGAAAAACATTTGGGCAGCAGCAATGGTTTCCTGACGTTTGCGCGTGAAATTGCCTATTCCCATCAGGAAAAATGGGATGGATCGGGTTACCCGGAGGGCTTGAAGCATGATGCCATTCCGGTATCTGCGCGGCTGATGGCAGTGGCGGATGTGTATGACGCACTTATTTCCAAGCGTGTTTACAAACCCGCTTTCAGCCATGAAAATGCCGTGGATATCATGAAACAGGGTCGAGGCAAGCATTTTGATCCTGACATGCTGGATGCTTTTCTGGTAGTAGAAGAACAATTTCGCCACATTGCTACGCAAATGAGCGACCATGAGACCAGTGAATAAACTTTTTAATAGAGGCTGCCTCGGTAGCAGCCGTCTGGAGAATGTCTCATGCAGGGAAATGTGAGAATCCTGATTATTGACGATAATGATGTGTCGCGCTCATCATTACGATTTATCTTGTCTAGCGTGAGCCGTTATCAAATAGTAGGCCAGGCAGCCAGTGCGAAACGGGGTCTGGAACTGGCTGAGCATTTACAGCCAGACCTGATCTGTCTCGACATCATTTTGCCGGATGGAGATGGGCTTTATCTGCTTAAAATAATCAAGATTCGCTGGCCACAGATTGTTGTGTTGATGGTGACCGGCAATAACGACAATGGAGCGATGTTAAATGCAACGCGCAATGGCGCTAGCGGTTATATCGTTAAACCCTTCAATCCCGATACCTTGCTGTACACGGTGCAAAAGGCGATGGTGAAAGTATGAGCCGCAGCTTAACTATTGGTACTACAATATTTTTCGAACAGAAGATTAAGCAAGCGATAGCCTTACTACTTCTGCTTATGTTAAGCGTTGGCGCCTTGGCTGAAGTAACGCCGGAAGACTCGGGTGACAAGGCCGTTGCGTTTAAGTTCACCCATAAGAGTGATCTGATGAGCAACACCGCAGGCGGCGTTAGTCGTGGCATGGTGTGGCTGGCGAATAGTGAAGTCAAAGCCAACCTGGATCTGGGCAAGCTGGCCGACTGGAACGACACGACCGCCTATCTGCAATATCATATCCAGCATGGCGCAAAGTCCATCAACAAATATGCAGGCAGTTTTGCAGGGGTGGACAATATCGAATCGAAAACCAACGCAGGGCAGTTTTTTCAGGCGTGGCTGCAAAAAAATTCCTCTGATAACAGTCTTTCGCTCTTGGCAGGACTCTATGCGATAGACTCTGAATTTTACTCCAGCGAAACAGCGGGTCTTTTTTTCATGCCGCCGGTAGGCATGTCCACTGAAATGTCGCAGACCGGGCGTAACGGTCCGCCGATATTTCCGGTAGGTGCCCTGGGGTTGCGCTTGAAATATACCCATGCCGACTGGTATTTGCAAGGCGCACTGACCGACGGTGCGCCTGGTGATCTCAATAATGTTCAAGGTACACAAATCAGGTTGGGTGACGGAACGCTGGCCATTATGGAATTTGGTTCCAGTTCCAGTGAAAAATCCCCCGGCAAGACCGCTTTTGGCGTTTGGCGCTATACGACAGCGGCTCATGATCTGACTGAAAAGGATATATCCGGAAATTTGTTGTCCAGAGCCGACCGTGGATGCTACTTTCTGGCAGAGCGCAGCCTGCTCCCTGAACGACTACAGGGTTTTTTCCGGCTGGGCATCGCTAACAAACACGCTTATCAGGTTGAGTGGACAGGTAGCCTGGGTTTGAATTATCAATTGGATAACCATGATACGGCAGGAATCGCCATTGCCTCCAGTCATGCTAGCGATAAATATCGTCAGTTGAATGCCGCCAAATCGTTAGAATCTATAGTCGAAATCACCTACCGGATGCAATTGAAACCATGGCTGGCCGTGCAACCCGTGGTTCAGCGTGTCTTTAATCCGAATATGGATGCCAGGTTAGCGAATGCTCTGCTGGCAGGGGTACGGCTAGAAGCGTCGTTTTGAGCATGGTTTCCTCAAACAGCGGCATCATCGAAGTTGCCGCAGCCGTGTTGATTCGTGCTGACGGTTGTTTCCTGTTGGCGCAGCGTCCCAAGGATAAAATCTGGGCGGGATACTGGGAATTTCCGGGCGGCAAGCTTGAGTCGGGTGAGTCGCCTGACCAAGCGCTGAAACGTGAATTGCATGAGGAATTGGGTATCACGGTTGAAAGTGCATTTCCGTGGCTTACGCGGGTTTTTACTTATCCACAGGGCACGGTGCGGCTGCACTTTTATCGCGTGACAGCCTGGAGCGGGCAGTTATATCCCCATGAAGGGCAGCAATTTGCCTGGCAAAACGCCTTCACGGTCGGCGTGTCACCAGTGCTGCCGGCCAATCTTCCAATTCTACGTGCGCTTGAATTGCCGGAGGTCTATGCGATCAGCAATGCCGCAGCACTGGGTGTTGATGATTTCATGCGCCGGCTGGAACGTGCTTTGCAGAAGGGCTTGCGGCTGCTGCAGGTGCGGGAAAAGCATATGCAAGGGAAGGATTTACAAGCATTTGCCACACAGGTGGTGCATTTGGCTCACCGTTTTGGTGCAAGGGTAATGATAAACGGCGATACAAAACTGGCATTGCAGGTAGCGGCAGATGGCGTGCATTACACCAGTGAACAGTTGCATGACTGTCAGCAACTTCCAGATATAGGCTGGTGTTCCGCTTCATGCCATAGCGCAGCGGAGTTGCAGCGTGCAAGTGAGCTAGGCTTTGATTTTGCGGTGCTGGGTCCGGTGTTAGCTACGCTGAGTCATCCTGGAGCGGCAGCTTTGGGTTGGGAAAGGTTTGCCGGTATGCTATGCGGAACCCGCATTCCGGTTTATGCGCTGGGCGGCTTGGCCAGGGCTGATTTGCCGGTGGCGCAAGCGTTTGGCGCACACGGTATCGGTTTGCTGCGTCAGGCCTGGTGATCTGCTTCAGATAGCTCCGCTACGCTCTGTTCGACGCGATATTCTTCATTCGCCCATTTGCCCAGATCGATCAACTTGCAGCGTTCGCTGCAAAAAGGGCGAAAGCGGTTTTTGCTGTCCCATTGATGCGTCTGACCACAATGCGGGCAAGCCACTACAGGCGGTGCTTTGATTAACATGTTCAGGAGATGCTGCAAAAAATCAGGTCAAAGGGTACATCCTGTTCGAACAGCGTGGATTTTGCAGCATAGTTGGCCGCAATAAATCGAATATTGATGGCATATTTATTAGCGCCGACCTCGGGTATGCATGAAAGATCGCTATTAAGTCCCACGCGCAATAGCTGAGCGATGCGGCCGCCCTGCATTTGATGAAAAGTTCCCTGGCGTGCAGTGAAGTGAAAAACCTTGCCACTATCGCGCAGCAGACGCAACACGATTTTCATGCCGCCTTGTAAAGGAAGGAATGGTGCCAACCAGGATTGTAAATTTTCACGGCGCACCGACGGTTCCTGTTTCTGCCAGTAATGATAGGAAGGCAGGTCGAACTCACAGGTACCCCCCGGCATACAGGCACGTTGTTTGATAACCATCAGCCATTCGTTTTCGCGCAAATGCTGACCAATTTTCCCGGTCATGCCCAGTATGTTGGCCGCAGCCCCGTCAATCTCGGTGAGTATTGCATCCAGCGCATCTTCGGAAATAGCCGGATTATTATGCAGCGCGGAAAGGCTGCGTTTCTGGCGTTCCAGTTCCTGTAATAGTTCGGATTTCAGGTCGGCGCGGCAGGATACTTCGAGAATTTCAAACAGGGTAAGCAAAGCGGCATGATGATCCATGCCGACATTCAGCGAAGTGTAGTGCTCCATGCGCGCAAACAAATCCTCAAGGCGCAATAAGGTGCGTACTTTTTCGTTCAGAGGAAATTCGTAATCAATCACAGTGATATTAACAATTTTAACAATGGTGGAAGATAGGTGTATTTCATTATATCGTCAATCACTGTTTTACATTTTTTAAATAAAATTCATGCAACACGGAAACTTTCCCGTCCAGACTAGCTAAATCTGCATCGTTGTCAAGGACATCGTCAGCCAGTTTCAGCCTTTCAAGCCGTGAAATTTGTCGTGCGATAATGGCTCTCACCTGGCTTTCGCTCAGATTACTACGCCTGATGACACGTGCAATCTGCGTATCCAGACTACAATCGACCACCAGCACCCGCTGTACCAATTCACGAAATGCACTACTTTCGGACAGCAGCGGAACAACCACCAGCACATAGGGTTTGTGACGCAATTGCCGCAATTCTACCTGTGCATGCGCATATATCAACGGATGCAGCAGCTTTTCCAGGCGACGTTTGGCAGTGGCATCAGAAAAAACCAGGTTGCGCATTTTATCACGATCCATGGCTCCGTTTTCTCCGATGCAACGACTGCCAAAAGCCTCTGTTAGTGCTGGAATTGCCTCACCTTCGGCCTGAGTCAACTGGTGTGCGATCAAGTCAGTGTCGACAATCCCTGCGCCCAGCGCGGCAAAACGCTCTGCAACGGTGGTTTTGCCGCTGCCTATCCCGCCAGTCAATCCAACAAGCAGTGTCATGGTGCTGCCAGTAATTGCAAATAGCTTTGTGTCAGCGTTTGTCCCCAGAACAGGGCGATCAAACCACCGCCAGCCAGATAAGGGCCAAAGGGAATGGGTACCTGCCGTCCATGATTGGCTGCCACGATCAGAATAATACCAATTACCGCGCCTACCACAGACGAAAGTAGAATGATCAGCGGCAGCAATTGCCAGCCCATCCAGGCACCCAGCGCCGCCAGCAGCTTGAAATCACCATAGCCCATGCCTTCCTTGCCAGTGGTCAACTTGAACAACCAATACACGACCCATAACGCAAGATAACCAAAGACTGCACCCAGCACAGCGCTATGCAAATCGGTGTAAATATTTGTAGAATTGAATAACAAGCCTGCCCAGAGTAACGGCAAGGTGAGGTCGTCCGGCAACAACTGGGTGTCAAAATCGATAGCCGTCAGCGCAAGCAATGCCCAGATGAGAGGTAGTGCGGCGACGGCTGCCCAGCCAAAGCCAAAATGCCAGGCTGCAAACCCGCACAACAGGCCACTGATGGCTTCTACCAGCGGATAACGCGGCGAGATAGCGGCTCCACAGGCCTTGCATTTTCCCTTCAACCACAGATAACTCAGCACCGGAATATTTTCCAGAGCGCCTATGTTGTGGCTGCAATGCGGGCAGGCAGAACGGGGGATGATCAAATTATAGACTGCGGTGTCAATCGGTTGTTCACCGCGCAGCTCGGCACATTGCTGTCGCCATCCGGATTCCATCATCTTGGGTAAACGGTGGATCACCACATTCAAGAAGCTGCCGACGATCAGACCCAGCAGGGTGCAAATGCCGACAAAAGCCGTAGGTACCGATTGCATCAATTCCATGAGGCTCATGATTCCTGATTCCTGAGTCCTGATTCCTGAAGATTCTTCATACCACCTGTCCCATTTTGAATATCGGTAAATACATCGCCACTACCATCCCGCCGATTAAAGTACCCAGCACCACCATAATCACAGGTTCCATCAGGCTGGACAAGGCTTCAACCGCGTCGTCCACTTCCGCCTCATAAAAATCCGCGACTTTGCTCAACATTGCATCCAGAGAGCCAGCTTCTTCACCAATCGCCACCATTTGTAGCACCATATTCGGGAAAACATTGGTATCTTGCATGGCTACGGTCAGGCTGTTTCCGGTGGTGACTTCGCGCTGGATATATTTCGTGGCATCGAAATATACGGCATTGCCTGCCGCACCTGCGACTGAATCAAAGGCTTCGACCAGAGGAACGCCAGCAGCGAACATGGTTGCAAGCGTGCGACTCCAGCGCGCAATGCTGGCTTTGCGGATTAATTCACCGAAGATCGGCAATTTCAGCAAAATTCTGTCCATGACATCCTGCATCTTTCGGCTGCGTTTCCAGAAGTAGAAAAAAGAATACAACCCGCCTCCTATACCGCCGAAAATCAGCCACCAGTAAGTCACAAAAATCTTGGAAATTTTCATGACGACCAGTGTAGGTGCCGGTAAATCTGCACCGAAACTGGAAAATAATTCCTCAAAGGCAGGAATCACAAAAATCATGATGACTGCGGTAATGACAAAGGCGATCACAATAATCGAAATAGGATAAAACAACGCAGATTTGATCTTGCTCTTGATGGCCTCGATCTTCTCCTGATAAGAAGCCAGTCGGTCCAGCAAGCTATCCAGAATACCCGCAGATTCGCCGGCACCAATCAGATTGCAATATAATTCATTAAAATATAGCGGGTATTTCTTGAAAGCCTGTTGCAGACTGCTGCCGGTTTCCACATCGGTCTTGATATCCATTAGCAAACGCGCCACAGAGGGGTTGCTGTGACCCTTGCCGACGATATCGAAAGCCTGTAACAGCGGCACGCCTGATTTCATCATGGTGGCAAGCTGACGTGTAAACAACGAAATATCCTTGGCGGTTACTTTTTGTGTACTTCCCCTCAGTCTCCTGATTTTGGTAACATTTATACTCTGTCGGCGCAACTGGGCTGCGACGGTGGCCTCTCCGGGTGCGCGCATCTCACCCTTGACCCGCTTGCCGGATTTATCCTTGCCTTCCCACTGATAGGCATAGTCTTTTGCTTTTGCAGCTTTCGCGGCGACAGCCATAGCGCTTCTCCTGTTCAGTATTCAGTTGGGCATCATGCCGAGCTTTGGGCTTCTTGTAAAGCAGAGCTAGGGTTTTTTTGGTTGCAAGGGGAAAATACGAGCCATTTTTACGATTCGATCCTGCGTTTGTATAATTTCTATCGGATAACCGGCAATTTTCAGGCTGATACCGGCTTCTGGCATATCTTCAAGCTGTTCGAGTATGAGCCCATTCAAGGTTTTTGCGCTGTCCAGCGGCAGATTCAGCCCCAATTTCCGGTTTAATTCGCGCAGACTGCTGCTGCCTTCCAGCAGAATACTGCCATCTTGCTGACGCAAAAATTTGCCGGTTTGCGAAGGAGACTGAGTGGTGAATTCGCCGACAATTTCCTCCAGTATATTTTCCAGCGTCACCAATCCAAGCAGTTCTCCATACTCATCCACCACCAGACCCAACCTGGCATGGCGTTCCTGAAATTGTTGCAATTGTCTGAGCAGTGGTGTGTCTGAAGGAGTGAAATAGGGTTCGTTAAGAATATCACGCAATTGGTCTACATCCAGAGTCGCTTCCTGTAGCAGTGCAGGAACTCGCTTGATATGCAGTATGCCGATGATATTGCCGGGCTTGCCTTCATAAACCGGCAGCAGCGTATGGTGACAGGTGATGATCTGCTGGCGTAGCGTCTCGACGCCGGCGTTGATATTCAAACTTTCGATCTGGTTGCGCGGCACCATCACATCATTGACGGTGACACGTTCAAGATCAACCAGATTCAGCAGCATTTTCTGATGTCTGCGCGGCATGAATTGTTCAGCATCCAACACCAGACCCCTTAATTCTTCAAGGGTCATTTTATGTCGGCTCTGGTCGGTCTGCACCTTGATGTGCAGCAGCCACAGTAAACCGCGCACAATCGCCGTCGCTACCGAAACAACCGGATGAAACAGCCTGATCAGCGGCGACAGCAAATAACTGGAAAACAGTGCGATACGTTCAGGATGGCTGGCGGCGATGATTTTGGGCATGATTTCGCTGAATACCAGAATCACGAAGGCGATTGCGAGCGTGCCGATCAACATCGCCAATTCATTATGCCCGAAAATTCGCAGAATAATCACTTCGGTCAGGGTGGCTGCTGCCACATTGAGCAGCGTATTTCCGAGCAGTATCGAGCCTAGCAACTTGTCCACCTTACCCAGTAAATCACAGGTGAGTTTGGCGCTCTTGTTGCCCTTGCGTACCAGATGATTGAGTCGATGCCGGTTAATGGCCATCATACTAGTCTCAGAGCCGGAAAAAAAACCGCTCAGAATCAGCATTAACAGTAAAAAACCAAACAGGGTTAGTAGTGAAAATTCGTCCATAGGATGGCCCGGCAGTTTTTAGGTTAGTGTCAGGACTGAGTACGTTTGCTCCAGATCATCATGATTATCCCTGCCAAAACCATCGGCAGACTCAACCATTGACCCATGCTCATGCCAAAAGACAAAAGACCCAGAAAATCATCTGGTTCCCGGGTAAATTCTGCGATAAAGCGTAAACTGCCATAACCGATCAAAAACAACCCTGACACCGAAGCGGTGGGGCGTACCTTTCGACCATAAATCCACAATAGCGCGAACAACAACAAGCCTTCCAGTGCAAATTCATATAATTGCGAAGGATGACGCGGCAGATTATCCACTTTGGGGAAGATCATCGCCCAGGGTACATCGCTGTGTCTACCCCATAATTCACCGTTAATGTAGTTGCCGATTCTACCAAAGGCCAGACCGGGCGGCACCAGCGGCGCAATAAAATCGGTGACTTGCAACCAGCGCAGCTTATGTTTGCGTGCCAGCAACGCCATCGCGACCAGCACACCGAGAAAACCACCGTGAAAAGACATGCCGCCTTGCCATACCGCCAGAATTTCCAGCGGATGGTCAAAATAATAAGCGGCCTTGTAGAAAAAAACATAACCCAGTCTTCCGCCGAGTATTACGCCTAGAACGCCATAAAATAGCAAGTCGTCGAGCAGTTTGAGGTCGATCTGCGGATGATTCAATACGGTGATTCGTTTACGCCCCAGCCACAGAAAAGTCATGAAACCGGCCAGATACATCAAGCCATACCAGTGAATCGCAAGCGGACCAAGTTGCAGGGCGACGGGATTATATTGGGGATGAACGAACATGTGTGAATCGGGTAAAATTAATCCCTGAATTATACTTGCGCTTTGACAACTACGAGGAAATATCATGCCAGCATACCGTTCCCGCACTTCCACCCATGGCCGCAACATGGCCGGTGCCCGCTCGCTTTGGCGTGCGACAGGCATGACAGACCAGGATTTCGGCAAGCCGATCATTGCCATCGCCAACTCTTTTACTCAATTTGTGCCGGGTCATGTGCATCTCAAGGACATCGGTCAACTGGTGGCGCGTGAAATCGAAAAGGCAGGCGGTATCGCCAAGGAATTCAATACCATAGCAGTAGACGATGGTATCGCGATGGGGCATGCCGGGATGCTTTATTCGCTGCCCAGTCGCGAATTGATCGCCGACAGCGTGGAATATATGGTCAATGCGCATTGTGCCGATGCGCTGGTATGCATTTCTAATTGCGACAAGATTACCCCGGGGATGCTGATGGCGGCGATGCGCCTGAATATTCCGGTAGTTTTTGTCTCCGGCGGCCCGATGGAAGCCGGCAAGGTCAACTGGCAGAACAAAATCAAGGGGCTGGATCTGGTGGACGCGATGGTGGCTGCAGCTGACGACAGAATCAGTGGCGAGGAAGTGGATGCTATCGAACGCTCTGCCTGTCCTACCTGTGGCTCCTGTTCAGGGATGTTCACCGCTAATTCAATGAACTGTCTGACTGAAGCACTGGGGCTTTCCTTGCCCGGTAACGGTTCGCTGGTCGCGACTCATGCGCAGCGCAAACAGTTATTTCTGGAGGCGGGACGGCTGATTGTAGAGCTATGTAAACGCTATTATGAACAGGACGACAATGCGGTACTGCCGCGCTCCATCGCTACCTTCGAGGCCTTCGAAAATGCGATGACGCTGGATATTGCGATGGGCGGTTCCACCAATACCGTGCTGCATCTGCTGGCTATAGCACATGAAGCCGCTGTGAATTTCACCATGCAGGACATGGATCGGTTGTCGCGCCGTGTTCCAACGCTCTGCAAGGTGGCGCCTTCCTCGGAATATCATATGGAAGACGTGCATCGGGCGGGCGGAATTCCAGCGATACTCGGAGAACTGGATCGGGCGGGCTTGTTGCATGCGGAGGCAGGAACCATACACAGCACCAGCTTGCGCGATGGTTTGCGGCAAGCCGATGTCGCTCAAACCAGCGATGAAGCCATGAAAAAATTCTTCCGTGCGGCTCCGGGAGGAATACCCACCACCATCGCCTTTTCACAAGCCATGCACTATCCCGACCTTGATCTGAACCGCAGTGGCGGTTGTATCCGCGACCTGGCACATGCTTATAGCCGGGATGGCGGGTTGGCGGTGTTGTATGGAAATATTGCGCTAGACGGCTGTATCGTCAAGACTGCTGGTGTCGATGAAAGTATCCTGAAATTCACCGGACGTGCACGCATTTTTGAAAGCCAGGAAGATGCAGTTACGGCTATTCTGGCAGATAATATTGTGGGCGGTGACGTGGTGGTGATTCGCTATGAAGGCCCCCGGGGCGGGCCTGGTATGCAGGAAATGCTTTACCCCACCAGTTATCTGAAATCCAAGGGAATGGGCAAGGTCTGTGCACTGCTGACCGATGGACGTTTTTCAGGCGGCACTTCAGGACTTAGCATCGGCCATGTCTCGCCCGAAGCTGCCAGCGGTGGCGCCATCGGTCTGGTGATGGAAGGCGATACAATCGAAATAGACATTCCGCAACGCAGCCTCAGGCTGGCGATCACCGACGAAGAAATGCAGAGCCGTCGTTCAGCAATGCAAGCAAGAGGTGCCAAGGCATGGCAACCCGTGAGCCGTATCCGTCCCATTTCTTCGGCACTGAGAGCCTACGCTGCGATGACCACCTCAGCAGATCAGGGTGCCGTCCGCGATGTCTCGCAAATTGAATCCCTGTCGGAGTTGGCACTTCGTAGCTGAAGTTTGGTAGGTCGGGTTAGGCGCATTTTTTTGCGCCGTAACCCGGCATTTACTTTCTGAAGCGCGCTCCCGTTTGCTCAATGCCCAATAAGCGTTAAAAATTCATTGAGTATCATCGCAGTGGCTCCCCATATTTCGTGACCCTGCAGGTCAAAATAGGGAATCGTGCCGTTGAGGTCATGCTGGGTATAAGGACGTTCCAGCCTTATAGCAGGGTTAAGCAGGTCGTTTACTTTAATTTGTATCAGATATTGAACCTCATGCGGGTCAATCTTGAATTGGGGAAGTGCCTGGCTGAAACCCACAAAGGGGTAAACTTCAAACTCACTGACCGGAATATAGAGTTTGGTTAATGAACCCAAAATGTTTATCTGACTGGCAGGTACGCCAATTTCTTCTTCGGTTTCGCGGAGTGCGGTATGCTGTATGCTGCTATCCAGCACGTCTGCCTTTCCGCCAGGAAAACTTATCTGCCCGCTATGTGCACCGGGATATTCTTGTCGTTTTATAAAAGCAAGGTTCCATTCGTTGTCCTTCGGGTATAAAAACAGCATGACACCTGCCTGAGCCAAAACGCGGCTATTGCCATGATTCATACGCAGTGAGGGCGCCATTGGCTGCTGTGCTGCGCGTCCGGGAAGTGGCAAACTTAATTTACGTTTCAGCTTATTGATGAAAGCATCATTCATGACGGTTTGATTTATAATGATTTGGATTTAGTGGTTTTCGTGGGTAGACCCCGTTGATTTCAGCTTAGAGATTATATACATGTGTGCAACAGTTCGGCTTACCTTGCTTCGTTTGATAAAAAAATTCTTTTGTGGCGTAATTCCCCTTTTACTGCTGGCATCACCAGTGACCTTTGCAGCTGGAACGGTGGTAAGGATGCAAACTTCCCTGGGGGCGATAGACATACAATTGTATGACGCGGACGCGCCTAATACCGTGGTCAATTTTTTGAGTTATGTGAATAGCGGTGCCTACACCGGTTCGTTAATCCATCGCAGCGTACCGGGATTTATTATCCAGGGTGGCGGCTATGGCTGGAACAATACACTAGGCGGATGGGCAGCCATCGCCGCCAATTCACCGGTAGTGAATGAATATAGCAAGACTCGTTCAAACTTGCGAGGTACGATTGCGATGGCAAAGCTGGGCGGCAACCCCGACAGCGCTACCAACCAGTGGTTCTTCAATCTTGCGGACAATTCGGCAAATCTTGACACACAAAATGGCGGATTCACGGTATTCGGCAAGGTGATCGGCAATGGCATGCAAGTGGTAGATGCCATTGCAGCGTTGCCTGTGAACCCTTCTGTTTTAGCATCCCCATTGGACGCGATCCCTGAAATTCCACAAGCAAATAATTCCTACAGCCTGGTTGTCGTCAGTAGCGTTACCCTGGCACCGCAGGCAGCAACAGGTTGGAATCTGCTGGGTAATAGTCTGGATCAGCCTGTCAATGTCACGTCCATCGCGGATGATCCTGGCACTATAACCTCGGTCTGGAAGTGGGACGCAGCAGGGAAAAATTGGCAGTTTTATACGCCATCGATGGATAGCGTAACACTTCAGTCTTATGCGTTGAGCAAGGGCTACGGCGTGCTGAGCGTAATCAACCCTGGGGAAGGCTATTGGGTCAACGCGAATGCCACCGTAACGCCCAGTGCGCAGCCAGGGGCGTTATTTAACCTGACGGCAGACAAGCTGGTTACTGGCTGGAACCTGCTCGCTACTGGCAACAATGTTACGCCAGCTGCCTTCAATACCAGTCTGGGCGCGTCAGGTATAACCACGCTTTGGGCATGGGATAATGCATCATCCAAATGGGTCTTCTATTCCCCGTCACTGGATGCAAAAGGAGGTTCTGCACTTTCCAGCTATATTACCAGCAAGGGTTATCTGGATTTTGCAACGACCAACAAGAAGCTGGGAAATGGCACCGGTTTCTGGGTGAATCGCTGAGTATGCGACGTGCCAGGCACGGTGACACACTTTACGCAATTACCAATGAGGTTAAAGGGTGGTAGAAGATCTCCTAGGCCCATGGGACTTACCGTAGGGTGCGTTTACGCACCATTTGCGATACATCATAAATTCTGGTGCGCAAGCGCACCCTACGAAACCCATTTTTCAAAGGGGGGGCATTGGTAGTCTTTAGCTCCGAAGAGCGTCGAGTCATCTAGTCACCCATTTTTTGTCATCGGAAGTGTCAACTACTTTGGGACTGAAATGAAGGATGCCTAACTCTTAACTTTCTTGTATATAATGAAGACTCGGTTTGTCGATTTCCTGGTCGAAATCAGATTCCAAGGTGTCGGCATATCCAGCCTTCTTCTCATTCAAAAGTCTCTGATGCTCAGCTTCTTCGTCTCTAAGGCTGGAGATCAGTTCTCGAACAGAGACATCCTGAATGGTCGCCAGGATACTGTTATAAAAGTTGTAGGCCTTAATTTCAGACTCTAAAGCGACTTCCAAGGCATGTCTTGGAGACATGAAGCGTTTTGCTTTACCCGGATCAGGTGCTTCGATATTTTTGTCTATCATATTTGGCGTGACGCGTGTAGGAGCATCGCCAAACAGCAAACGTCTACGTTCTGAAATTTCAACTCCGTGACGCTTCTCGTTTCGCGCCATCATGGCAAAGAAATTTGTCGCATCACCGGGATAGCGTTGTCCGAGTTGCTCAGTAAAAGCTAGGTAGCGGTCTTCGGATTCCTTTTCAATCAGCACTGCTAAATCGAGTGCGTCCATTAAATTTAAAGTTGAAAAATCAAGTTCAATACTCATAAGCATCTCCGGGATTAAAGAGGTAGTTCCATAAAGTTAGAAAATTAAATTACACCTGTCGAGAGTATCCACTTGTTTTGTGGTCACCGTCAATGACTAAATTGCAGTTCGCATAACGACTTTGCCAGGAAGTAACATGTCATTCAGCGCCACGCGTATTTGAATTTTATCAAGGATATTTTTCAAGCAAAGCCTCGACCGCAGCGATATCTGCATGGGTGTCAGGGTGGCGACTCCCGCTGTAGCGTGCGTTTTCAGGCAGTATCACCAGATGGATCTGCACGCCAGACTCTCCGGTCAGGGTATAGCTGGGTACGGTCTCGTTTTTGCCGCCGAAATGTACTTTCCAGACATTGTCGGTAAAAGTAATATTTTTACGCAGCAGAAATAACAATACCGCTTTCACATCGTCGGAAAACAGCATCAGGTTGATGTCAGAATGTTCGCCTGCCAGGCCACTTAATACCGAACCGGTCAGGTAGGGGTGAAATTCCGCAAATAACCGCATGCACTGCAGGGCTTCCGCACGCAACTGCTGCAATATTTCCGGATGGGTTGCGCTTTGATAAAGCATGCGAAAGCTACGCAAGGCGTTATCAATTTCGTCATTGCTCGGCATATGTTGCGTATCAGCCGCACCTAATTGACGGGCGGCCTTGCGCTTGGCTTGCACATGGTCGGTGATGCCGTCCTCCGCCATCAGTCTGGCCGCCTGATGCGCCAGTTGTTCACGCATCAGGTCACGCTTGCCGGTATGTTGAGTTTTAGTCATGGTTTAGAGTAACTGGTCCTTGATAGCATCGGAAGACTTGGGTTCGGTGGCGCGGGGGGCAGAAGGATCTGCAGTGGCCCCATCTTGATAGAAGTATTCGATCAGAGAGCCGTTCGGATCGCGTTGCCCGTTGTCGTTGATACGTGCCGCCACCATATTGTCTGGCATGGCGTAAAGTGCCTGCGGCACCTCCTTTAATGCCTTTTCCATATAGCTCATCCATATCGGCAAGGCTGCGCCGCCCCCTGTTTCCTTGTCTCCCAGGCTACGCGGCTGATCGAAACCCATCCAGGCAACGCCGACCAGCGTGGGCTGAAAACCACAAAACCAGGCATCGGTGGAATCATTGGTGGTGCCGGTTTTACCGGCCAGATCCTGGCGACCCAGTTGCATCGCCCGGTAAGCAGTGCCGTGTTTAACCACGTCCCCCATCATGCTGACCATCGTAAACGCGTTGCGCACATCAATCACCTGATTCGCGCCGTCACCCGCAATAGCCGGTTTTGCCTGACTCAGTACCTTGCCGTTAGCGTCTTCGATGCGCTGGATGAAATACGGGGTGACGCTATAGCCGCCATTGGCGAACACAGAATAACCTGCCACCATCTGTAAAGGGGTGACCGAGCCAGCACCGAGTGCCATGGTGAGATAGGGCGGGTGCTTTTCGGCAATGAAGCCAAATTTGGTGAGGTAATCTTGCGCATAATGGGGAGTGATCGCCTGCAAAATGCGTATCGACACCATATTTTTGGATTTGGTCAGTGCATGGCGCATGCGCATCGGTCCATCGTATTTGCCATCATAGTTTTTAGGCTGCCAGGGGTCACTGCCAGTCTGCTCAGAATCGAAAGTCAGGGGCGCATCGTTAATGATGGTGGCCGGGGTGAATCCTTTTTCCAGCGCAGCCGAATAGATGAAAGGCTTGATGCTGGAACCGGGTTGACGCCATGCCTGGGTGACGCGATTAAACTGGTTATGGCTAAAGTTGAAGCCGCCAATCAACGCGTGGATGGCGCCATCGTGTGGATCGGCTGAAACAAACGCGGCTTCCACCTGTGGAACCTGGCTGATTTGCCATACGCCCTTGTCAGTTTTTTGCAACCGGATGATCGATCCGACCACGATACGTTGGTTCAGAGCCACCTTGCCCGTCAAGGCACGCTGAGCGAACTGCAAGCCTTCGCTACCTACTTCAGCAATTTCGCCACCCTTGCAATAGGCTCTTAAAGCGCTTGGGGATGCGTCCAGTACCACGGCAGGAATCAGATCATCGTTTTCGGAAGCATCTTGCAACGCTTCTTCGAGATATTCTTCTTGCGTGCCTTTTTTCAAGTCGGCAAAGCCTTCGGGGCCGCGGTAGCCGTGGCGGCGATCATATTCCAGCACGCCATTACGCACAGCCTTGTAGGCAGCCTGCTGATCCTGATGACGTATCGTGGTATAAACCTTCAAGCCTGAAGTATAGGTTTCATCCTTGTATTCGTCATAAACAACCTGGCGTACCATCTCGGAAATATAGTCGGATTTGCTGCCAAATTCCTGATTGGCGTGCCGGGGAATGAAGGGTTGCTGCTGCGCCTGCGCGAGTTGCTGGTCGCTGATAAAATGCAACTCATGCATTCGGCGCAGTACATACTGCTGGCGTAATTTGGCACGCTTGGGGTTGACGATCGGATTGAAGGTGGAAGGAGCCTTGGGTAATCCGGCCAGCATGGCAGCATCGGCCACGGTGACTTGCGCCAGGGGCTTGCCCAGGTAAACCTGAGAGGCTGCAGCAAAGCCGTAGGCGCGCTGTCCCAGGTAAATCTGGTTGATATACAGTTGGAGAATTTCGTTCTTGCTCAGGTTCTGTTCGATCTTGAAAGAGAGCATTACCTCATTGAATTTACGGGTGAAGGTTTTTTCCTTGGAAAGAAAGAAATTTCTCGCCACTTGCATGGTGATGGTGCTCGCCCCCTGTTTCGCGCCGCCAGAGGTGAAGTTGAAAATGGCCGCACGCAACACGCCCAGATAATCGACACCGCCATGCTCGTAAAATTTGTCATCTTCGGCTGCCAGAATAGCCTTTTTCATAACCTCGGGCACCTCGGAAATTTTCACCAGCGCGCGACGCTCTTCACCAAACTCATTGAGCAGCACGCCTTCGGCGCTATAGATACGCAAAGGGATTTTAGGACGATAATCGGTAAGCACATCCAGCGTTGGCAGTGAGGGATAAGTCAACATGACTGCCAGTCCCAACAGGATTGCGGGAAGCAAAAATAGCGTCAACAGGACGACCAGCGGAAAAAACCAACGGCGAAAATGCATGTTTAATTATCCAAAAGGGTGTAAAGATGATATTGTGTGGGAATTATATCTCTCTGAAGGCAAATTAATCCTCAAATATAAATAACTTTAACTGGTTTTTAGTTATGCTAGGATTTAAACCACTTTATACGGGAAAGAACTAAAACATCCTATGATTAAAGTCAATTTTGATATCCCGCTTGATTTTCTACAAACCAAAACTCCCCCCTTGATCGGAGTGGACATCAGCACGTCCTCAGTGAAAATGGTTGAACTGAGCGAGCTGCCCAAAAAAGGTGGCTACGTCGTTGAACGCTACGCGATCGAACCGCTACCCAAAGATGCGGTTACCGATGGTAATATCAACAATCTGGACGCGGTCGCTGATTGTCTGCAACGCACCTGGAAACGTCTGGGGAGTCGCATCAAGAATATCAGCCTGGCGCTTCCTGCCGCTGCGGTGATCACCAAAAAAATATTGCTGCCGGCCGGCATGCGCGAGGAGGATCTGGAATATCAGGTAGAGTCCGAAGCCAATCAGTACATTCCATTTGCGCTGGAAGAAGTCAACCTCGATTTTCAGGTAATCGGTCCCTCTCCCGGCAATCCTGAGGAAATCGAAGTGCTACTGGCGGCATCGCGCAAAGGGAATGTCGAAGATCGGGTCGCAGCAGCACAGGGTGCAGGCTTGAAGGCACTGGTAGTCGATGTAGAGCCCTATGCCGCCGAGACGGCCTTCGAACAGATACGCGCCCAACTTCCGGATAATGCCTCGGAAAAATGTGTCGCATTGGTTGACATAGGCGCTTCCGTGATGAATGTTAACGTGTTGCGCAATGGGCAATCAATTTATACCCGGGATCAGCAAATAGGCGGTGAACTGCTCACACAGCAAATTCAGAGCGCCTATGGGATGTCGATTGAAGAGGCAGAACAGGCCAAACGCAATGGTGGCTTGCCGGATAACTACGAAATTGATGTGTTATCACCTTTTCGCGAGAGCGTGGTGATGGAAATCGCACGCGCGCTGCAATTCTTTTTCACCTCGACCCAATACAATGAGGTCGATTACATCGTCTTGTCCGGCGGTTGTGCGGTATTGCCAGGTCTCGATGATGCGGTAGCGACACGCACCCAGGTGAGTACCATGGTAGCTAATCCCTTCGCGCTAATGACTTTGTCCAGTCGCATCAAACCGCGACAGTTGCAGACGGATGCACCCTCCTTGATTGTCGCCTGTGGACTGGCGATGCGCCGGTTTGATCCATCATGATACGCATTAATCTGTTACCGCATCGTGCGGAAAAGCGTCGCGCCAGGCAGATACAATTTGCCGCACTCTGCTTGATTTCGCTGCTGCTCGGTGCGATGGTAGTGGGCTTGGTGCACTTTGCAATCGCCTCACAGCTCTCTTATCAGCAACGGCGCAATGATTACCTGAAGCAGGAGATTGCGATTCTCGACAAGCAGATTGCGGAAATCAAGAAGCTTAGGGAGCAGACGGAGTCGTTGCTGGCGCGCAAGGATGCAGTTGAGAAGCTGCAAAGTGACCGCTCGGACGTGGTGCATCTGCTGGATCAGATGCTGCGCATTCTGCCGGATGGCGTTTATCTTAAATCTCTGAAACAGACAGGGAATAAAATTAATATGTTAGGCTTTGCGCAGTCCAATGCGCGTATCTCGACTTTGATGAGGTCGATCGAAGCTTCACCGTGGCTGGACTCGCCGGCCTTGGTGGAAATTCATGCTTCTACCACGGGTGGTTCGCGCGTAAGCGAATTTACACTGACTTTCAACCTGACCAAGCGGAGCGCGGTCGAGATTGCAGCCGATAAAACCGCTGGTACCAAAGGCAGAGTAAAATGATGACACTTGAAGATCTGAGAAATCTGAATCCGAAAAATCCGGGTTCGTGGCCCTTGGCGGCTAAAATTATCGCCTTCGTTTGTTTGTTTTTCGCTGTGATTGTCGCAGGTGCCTTGCTAGACTGGCAGAGTCAATATGAAAGCCTGCTAGCCATCCAGAAAGAAGAAGTCACGCTCAAGGAAACTTTCCTTATCAAGAAAAAGCAGGCGATTAATCTGGATTTGATCAAGAAGCAGCTGAATGAAACTCAGGAATCTTTTGGTGCCTTGCTCAAGCAATTGCCCAGTAAATCTGAAATGGATGCCCTGTTGACCGATATTAATCAGGCAGGTTTAGGTCGAGGCTTGCAGTTTGATTTGTTTCGCCCGGGCAGCGAAACGATGCGCGATGGTGCCTTTGCCGAGCAGCCGATCACCATCAAGGTATCCGGAAGCTATGATGATATAGGCAAATTTGCCAGCGATATTGCGGTGTTATCGCGTATTGTTACGCTTAACGACATTTCAATCGTCCCAGTATTAAACAGCGGACTAACCATGGATGCCGTTGCAAAGACTTTTCGTTATCTGGATGAAGATGAGACGTCAGCCCAGAGAAAGGCCGCCAAGGCCGCAGGAGCGAAAAAATGAAAAAACTCATTTTGCTGACAGCGATGCTGCTGGCCGGTTGCGGCGGCGAGGAATTTCAGGATTTGCGTGATTTCGTCAAGAATGCCGGCGCAGATATGCGCGGCAAGATTCCACCGCCGCCGGAGGTAAAGCCATATGAGCCTTTTGCGTATAATAATGATGCCAACTTGCCGGATCCTTTCAAGTTGCGCAAGCCTGAATTGCATTCAGGGGGACGTTCCGGCATAAACCAGCCGGATATGGACAGACCCAAGGAAGCATTGGAAGAGTTCCCGCTTGAAGGCATCAGGATGGTAGGGTATTTGTACAGAAACAAGATTGCCTATGCCGTGATCAGGGCGCCGGACGGCAAGTTGCATCGGGTCAAGCCTGGCAATTATGTGGGTTTGAATTTTGGGCTGATTCAGGAAGTAACCGACACGGAAACGAAGATCAAGGAGATGGTGCAAGACAGCGCCGGCGACTGGTCGGAGCGCATGAGCAGTCTGCAGTTGGTAGAATGAGCAAGAATATTTTGAGTGGATAATTTTGATAAATCCACCGTACTGGCCAAGCATCAGTCCGAGCATAATATAATATTGACCGACTCTTAATGATGGCTGATTCCGGCATTGCCGGTTTAGGAGCAAGACAATGAAACAACTAAGTTATTTATTCAATGGCGCCATGCTGCTGGTTGCGTTTGGCCTTGGTGGTGCTCAGGCGGAAACTGACACGCAGAACAGCATTGTCGGAATCAATGCCAGCCCTGCGGATGACGGCGTGACCGTGGTCAAGGTGGAAATGTCGCAACCGCTGGTGAATCCGCCGGTCGGGTTCACTATCGCCACGCCGCCGCGTATCGCGCTGGATTTTCCAAATACTTCTAATAAACTGGGAAAATCCGCTCAGGATTTCAGCTTCGGCGATCTGCGTAGCGCCAACATCATCCAGGCTGGAAACCGTTCGCGGGTGGTGATCAATCTTAATCATATGCTGAATTACGACACTAAAGTCGATGGCAATAATCTCTTGATCAGCCTCAAGAGCAAGGTGGTTGAGCAGTCAGCCAGCACCTCGGTATTTGCTGAGGCCAAGCCAGGCGTGCAAAAGCATGCCTTGCGCGATATTGATTTCAGGCGCGGCAAGAGTGGTGAAGGGCGTATCCAGGTTGATTTGTCCGATCCAGGCATCGGCATAGACATTCGTCAGCAGGGTACCTTGCTGATCGTGGATTTTCTTAAAACCGGCGCGCCGCGTAACTTGCAACGCAAACTGGATGTGGTCGATTTTGCTACGCCGGTGCAAGGCATAGATACCTTTACGCAGGGCGATAACGTGCGCATGGTGATTGAGCCCAAGGGCCTGTGGGAGCATGCCGCTTACCAGTCTGATAACAAGTTCATACTCGAAATAAAACCGGTCATCGAAGATCCGAACAAGCTGGTCAAAAATAGCCAGCTCGGTTATGCGGGCGAAAAACTGACTCTCAATTTTCAGAAAATCGATGTCAGGGAGGCGTTGAACGTCATTGCCGACTTTACCGAATTGAATATGGTGATCAGCGATACCGTTAGCGGTAATCTCACTTTGCGTCTCAAGGATGTCCCCTGGGATCAGGCGCTGGATATCATATTGCTCAGCCGTGGCCTGGATATGCGCAAGAACGGTAATGTGATTCAGGTCGCCCCTCGCGAGGAAATTGCTGCCAAGGAAAAAATTAACCTGTCTGCACGCCAGGACATCGCCGAATTGGAAGAGTTGCGTACCGAGAGTTTTCAGCTCAGTTATCAAACGGTAGGAGAAATGATCAAGTTGCTGACCGATGCCAAGCAGCCGATACTCTCCAAACGCGGCAGTGCCGTCTCCGATCCTCGAACGGGTACCATTTTTGTTCAGGATACCCCGACCCGTCTGGAGGAAGTCCGTAAAATCATCAAGCAAATCGATGTCCCTGTCAGGCAGGTACTGATCGAGGCACGCTTCGTTTCTGCGGGAGAATCTTTTAACCGCACCCTTGGCGGAAAGTTGAGTTATACCGGTCCTGCAGCAGGTACACCAGGTGCTGGTGCGGCACTCGGCAGTAACTCAGCGACTGCACCACGGGTGCTGGTACAGCCCAATGTCAATTTCCCCAGCGATATTGGTTCTGCTACCAGTGGCTTTGGCGGTTTGGCGATGTCCTTGTTTAATTCTCAGGCAACCAAGGTATTGAAGCTTGAACTGGCTGCGTCAGAAATAGACGGTCGCACCAAGAATATTGCCAGTCCGCGTGTGGTGACCAAGGACAAGGTGGCAGCCACTATTTCACAGGGTAAGAAAATCTCCTACCAGCAGGCATCCAGCAGCGGTGGAACCACGACCGCTTATATCGATGCGACGCTGAGCCTTACCGTCACGCCGCAAATATCTCCTGATGATCATATCAATATGAAGGTGGATGCCAAGCAGGATTCACCGACCGATAATAATCAAAACGTCAATACCAAAAGCGTAAGCACCGAAGTGCTGGTTGAAAATGGTGGCACAGTGGTGATTGGTGGTGTCTATACGCAAGATATTTCAGATGCCACCAACAAGGTTCCCTTGCTGGGCGATGTACCGGTAGTCGGCTGGTTTTTCAAAAATAATGTCATTAGCGATACGCGGTCTGAGTTGCTGATATTTATTACGCCCAGAATCATGAAAGACGAGCTGAATTTGCGTTGAACCAGGGCAAAATGGGGTATAGCGAGTGTAGCCCGGATGGAATGAAATGGAATGGTGTGTTACTCCATCGAACCTGGAAATTGCACGCGTCCCGATTTTTCCTAGATTCCGCTCCATGGTATTCTGGCTGCTAAAAATGATAATGGTTCTGGAGATGAGCAGTTTTTCCTTGCAAGGGCTGCCAAGGTACGATAATTTTGGCAACTGCTTGATTTATGATACTAACTGAAGAAATTCTTGATATGATACTGTGATGGTGGAATCGGTACCTTTGACAGGTGTGTAGGCAATAATAAAATTGCTTTGATTCACGGTAAATTTGTTATTTGCATAACATACTGATTAGTATTGAATAAAATAAAACAAACTTACCCACACTCCCACTAGTGGGAGAGGGTTAGGGAGAGGGAAAAAACATGAAAAAACCAGAAGTTAAAGTTCGCTCCTTCCCCCCCGCCCCCTCTCCCGCAAGCGGGGATAGCGTAGCGAGGGGGCGTAGCCGGATGAGAACAAATTTACCGTGCGCTTTGATTGGGCTGTTGTGGCTAAGTTGTTCTCGTTGTGGTAGAAGCAGGCAGGATGAAATGGGGTATTCAGGGATACGAAGACTCGTTAAATGAATTTAAGTGCCAGTCGGTCATTAGCGGCTAAATTAAAATTGAATTAATGTATTGCAGTGTCTTTACATATTGTATTAAGGGATTGGGATTCGTAAATGTTAAATTTTTTCCGTGGCAGCAAATTTTCCAGATTTTCAGTCTCGTTCATGTTGGCAGTATTCATTGCGCTGCTTGCGGGTTGTGGGGGTGGGGGAGGGGGGGCAACCAGTACTGGTGGATCTTCAGGTGGAGGCTCGGGAGGAACTACGACACCTGTTCCGACAGTTAGCGGAACGGTGGCAACCGGGGCGCCACTTGCAGGAGCGACGGTAACCATCAAGGATATTAACGGAAAAACAGCAAGTGGAACAACTGCTGCAGACGGCACCTTCAGTATACCTCTTACCGGCCTCGGAATGACCCAGCCTTTGATGTTGGTTGCGTCCAAGTCCGGGTTGGCCAATATGTATTCTGCGCTGCCAGTCATGGATATGACCTCCACTCATACGCAAAACGTCAACATCACGCCAGTGACTACGTTGGTGATGTACGAACTTAATAACGGAAATAATCCATACTCGATGTATAACGGCACAGGAGTTCCACTTAGCCAGGTGACCGATGCAAATGTGATCGCAAAAGAAGCGGTAGTGCGCAGCAAACTGCTAGCCACAACCACTGTCAATCCAACATTTGACGTCATGTATGGCAAATTTTCGGCAACAGGTGTTCAAGATTCCACTGGCTATGACTCTGCACTGGATAGTATAGGTAAGATTGCCACCATCAGTTCCTCGGGCGTGACGTTTACTGGCACGCTCGTCAGTACGCCTGCATATATACCCAATCCGCCGGCAGTAGCGTCGATCACGGTGTCGCCCAGTATTGCAACCATCAAATCTGGCGGCTCAACCACCAATTTGAATGCAACGGTGTTAGATGCATCAAATGGTCCAATTGCAGGTGCAACCGTTACTTTTACTACCTCGTATGGCAGCTTGTCGGCGGCGACGGCAATCACCAATTCCAGCGGAACTGCTACCGTCATTTTAACTTCTGGCAACAGTGTATTGACTGCTAATGTGACCGCTAGCAGCGGCGGCTATGAAGCAAAAAACAGCGTTGTGTTTTCCGCAGGGGCGGCTAATACGGTCAGCTTGAATGCAACACCCAATACGGCGATGCCTGGAGGAACGTCTGTGCTCACGGCAGTGGTGACAGATTTGAATGGCAACCCGGTTTACAACGAACCGGTCACTTTTTCGTTTGCACAAAGGGGTAGCACTACGCCAAAGTTGAGCACTCCAAGCGCTGCAACCGACGTTAATGGCTATGCGCAAGTGACTTATACCGCAGGATCCAATGGTGGAACGGATATTGTGATAGCGACTAGCAGTAATAATAAAGTTTCTCCAAGCGTCTCGATCGCGGTGGCTAGCGTAGTGGGTTCAATCGTTGCCACCAGCAGCAAGGCAAGTATTCCGGTGTACCCGATAGGTGCGACTACGCAGATTAGTGCGTTGGTGAAGGACACAGCGGGGAATTTGATGTCAGGGCAGGTGGTGAGTTTTGCGGCGACCTCGGGTGCCATTTCTGCAGTAACAGTGACCAATGCTAACGGCGTCGCGACGGCGACATTAACTGCAGGCAGCAGTGTGTTGAGTTCTACGGTGAGCGCTACGGCAGGAGCTTATACCTCGAATGTAAACGTGGCGTTTACTGCAGGTCCGGCAAATACAGTGGTTGTTACAGCTGCCCCTACAACGGTGAATGTCAATGACACGATTGCACTGAGCGCTTATGTGACTGATATAGGTGGTAACCCGGTATCTGGAGAGACAATCAGCTTTGCGCTAACGGTCAGAGGCAGTGGCAGTCCTACGTTGAGCAGTGCAACGGCGCAAAGCAATTCCAATGGTCTTGCTACCGTGTCGTATACGGCAGGTTCGACATCGGCACTCGATACCATCAGTGCAACGGCGAGTAATTCTGCCGTCAAAACCACCTTCAGTATCACGCCCAATCCAGTGCCGGTTAACGCGGTGGCTATCACCACCGGTGCGATTTCGATAACGGCTGATGGCAGTTCTCACACTTCAATTCGTGCCAAAGTGACCGATAGCACCGGTGCAGCGATGCCCGGTATCAGCGTAAGTTTTACCACCAGTGCCGGTACGCTTTCAGCCCCCTCAGCTACAACGGACGGTAGCGGCTATGCACAGGTTATCCTGACATCTACTACCCATGTGGGTCTGGCTACTCTTAATGCCAGTGCTTCAAACATTCAGGCGGCGGCAGCTAGTGTGAATTTTATAGCAGGTCCCATTGCGGCAATAGGCTTGAACGCACAACCATCCAGTATACTGCCAAATGGTCAAACGACATTGACTATGGTTGCCGTAGATGCAAATGCCAATCCTGTCGGCGCAGGTCAAACGATAAACTTTTCCACCAGTAAAATTGTTGCACCCGGGCTCTTTAATCCGGTGAGTAGTACTACCGATTCAAACGGACGTATAACGGTGACCTATACAGCCAGCAGTACTGCTGCGGTTGAGGTGCTTAAAGCTCAGGCATCAAATGGTATCGCGGGTACGACGAGTTTGACAGTATCCGGAGGTATCGCGGTGGTGGGTTCCATTGCGGTAGCGCCGACTGCAGCTTCTATTAAATCTGGCGGTAGCACGGCGATTATTAATGCGACGGTTAAAGATGGTCAGGGAGTTGCGATTTCCGGCGCAACCGTCACCTTTAGCACATCTTCGGGTAGTTTGTCATCTCTGACCGCTCAGACCGATTCAAGCGGTATTGCCAGTGTTACGCTAACTTCCAGCAACAGCGTATTGACCGCTAATGTGACCGCGACCAGCGGTGGCTACATCGCTAATACCTCTGTGGTGTATACCGCTGGCATAGCCAATACCGTTGGTTTAAATGCGGCTCCCAATACGGCGGTTCCTGGAGGAACGTCTGTTATTACCGCTGTCGTGCTTGATGCAAACGGCAATCCGGTCGCCAATGAACCCGTTACCTTTGCATTTGTGCAAAAGGGTAGTACAACTCCTAAGCTGGCTCAGCCTTCGGTTGCAACCGATAGTAATGGCTACGCACAGGTAACCTATACCGCAGGTTCCAATGGCGGCACGGATATTCTGAGGGCAACCACCAGCAATAACGTCGTTTCTTTGACTTCCAGCATTACCGTGGCGAATAATGCGGTGGTGGTGGGTTCTGTCGTCGCTTCAGCCAGCAATACCAGTATCGTCATTGCCAGCGGGACGACCCAGATCAGTGCCGTGGTGAAAGATTCTGCGGGCTTGTTGTTAGTAAATCAGAGTGTGACCTTTACGGCCACGGCGGGGACTTTCCCCGGATCATTGAGCACGATTGTGGCGACTACCAACGCCAATGGCGTGGCGAGTACCACCCTGACGGCAGCTAATAACGTGCTGACTGCGACGGTGAGCGCGACGACGGGGGGATATACCTCTAACGTGAGCGTGGCATTTACCGCTGGTGCAGTTAGCGTGGTGACGGTGAGTGCAGCGCCGGCTGCGATCAAGATAGGCGGAACATCGACCTTGAGCGCATTGGTGGTAGATGCGAGCGGCAATCCGGTAGTAGGTGAAACGGTAAGCTTTGCGATTACCACCAAAGGCAGCGGTCTGCCGACGCTGGGGAGCGTGACTGCAGTGACCAGTGCAAACGGCTTGGCAGTCGTCAGTTATACGGCAGGTGCAGTGGCGGGAACGGACATCATCAAGGCGACCAGTAGTAATGCCGTCAGCGGCACGGCCAGCATCACGGCGGCGGCGGGTACGACGGTGATTAACGGGGTGACGCTGACAACGGGTGCCACTTCGATCACGGCCGGGGGTGCCACCATGGCGGTGCGCGCAAAAGTGACGGATATCAGCGGTGCGGCTGCGGTGGGCGTGACGGTCAACTTTAGCAGCAGTGCCGGCAGTCTGAGTTCGGCCACTGCAGTGACCGATAACACTGGTCTGGCGCAGGTCACCCTGACTTCGCCAACGGATACCGGCACGGCAACGCTGAATGCGAACGCCAGCGACATTGCAGCGCCACCAGTCACGGTAAACTTCACGGCCGGACCGATAACCGCGCTGGGGATCAATCTGCAA
>CAIRBC010000318.1 GCA_903876685.1 uncultured Nitrosomonadales bacterium
CCCCCCTTTGAAAAATGGTTTTTGTAGGGTGCGCTTGCGCACCAGATTTAACCTGGAATCCTCAGTACAAATGGTGCGCAAGCGCACCCTACGGTAAGACTCAGGAGCCTGGGAGATCTTCTACCACCCTTTAACCTCATTGGTAATTGCGTAAAGTGTAAACCGAGAAATGAAAGGTAATCCGTATACCTTGCAACCATGCGGAGAGTCCATTGGATTTCGGCATGAGGCTACCTCCGCGTTACGCTCGCTGTCATGTCAGCAACCAGTACACCCCCCACCACAATTGTTGTTCAGGTTTTGCGGCGTTTCCACCAGAGGTAGCCGCCTGTACCGGCGAGTAATAGCGGCAAGCCGATTAAAAAACCGATGCCGATAACACCGAGTTGCATTTTGCTGAGTAACAGGTTGCTATCCCGGGTGGGGCGCGGCTGCAAGGTGATGAGATGTTCCTCGCTTGCCAGCCAGTTCACCATGTTTATGCCCAGGTCAATGTTGCCACCGTTCCCGGCAAAGCTGTTGGAGAGAAAGGCGCCATTGCCGACTACCACAATGCGTTGTTCATGATCGTCGATGTTGCGGGTGAGAGCGAGCGCAATAATGGCAGGGCCGGGGGTATCGTGCAGTTTGTCGAATTTAGGCAAGTTGGTGGTGTTGGTACTTTGACTGACCCAGCCGCGAGGAGCCACTTCTAGCAGTTCACTGTGCTGCCACTCTGGATTTTCGTTCCACAGCAGCGGACGGGCTGAAGGAAATGCGGTAATCAGATTGAAGTTACGGGTGATGGCGTGTGGCAGGTAAACCGTCCCCAGCGACCAGGTAGCGGGGGCTTTCATTTCACTGGAAGCAGGATCGATCACGATGCCGGGCGGCAGCAAAATTCCCAGTTTTTCGGCGAGACGTTCCAAGCCATGCAGCGGTTCCGCATCTATTAACCACAGTAGATTGCCGCCGTGCGCTAGATGACGTAGCAGTTTGTCCACTTCGCCAGGCAGCAGATCGAGCTGCGGATGAGTTATCACCAGCACGCCGGCATTAACCGGTACCTCCTGCGCCAAAGCCAAATTCAGACTATTGATCCGAAAACCGTTTTGCTTGAGTTTGGCACCGAACAGCGTACCTAGATCATGGTTGGCAATCCCGTCCAGTTTACGTTCGCCATGTCCCTCCAGATAAAGAATAGTCTGATCCTTCGTGTGTGACAGACTTAACAGAGTGCTGGTCAGAACTGGCTCGTTGAGTTGCGTCAGGTGTACGCTGCGTTCGCCATACTGGATCAGCATTTCGCCGTTGAGTTGAACGCCTGCGCTGCGCGCTTTGTCCGGATACTTCTCGGGATCGATAAACTCCAGTTTAATATCAGGCTTGTAATGCTGGTACAGTGAAATGAAGGTACGAATGATTTTGCGGAGGTCACCAAGGCGTACATCCTGTTCGGTGGCGTATACCGTGATTTGCACCGGGCCGTTCATTTGACTGAGTACCTGAATGCTGGTGGGTTCCAGGCTATTCGCCGCATTGAGGGTGATGTCGCGTTGCATGGGATAACGCGAGGCGAAAAAAAACAGCCCGAGTGCTATGCTGGCCAGCAGCAGCACGGTCAGCAGGTTGCGCAGGGTGTGGGTTATTTTAGGCGACATAGCTCATCCATAGCTACGGTTATTGTCAAGGCGGCGCATGGTCAGCAGCAGAAAAAAACTGCTGAACAGCAGAAAGAAAACAGCATCATTGCTGTCCAGTAGGCCAACATTAAAATTTTGAAAATGGTTGAGTGGTGAGATCAGATGCCAGGGCGAGTCGTCTGCGGCAGCACCGATATCCGCCAGCCACAGACCAGCCAGTACACACAGTGCACCGATTGCAGCGATAAGCGGCTGAACGGTGAGCGCGGAAACATACAACCCGAGTGCGACATAGCTGGCAGTGAGCAGCAGCAGTCCCAGCATATTGCCTAGCAGCATACCGTGGTCAAGGGAGGTACCCAATGCCAAGGTATACAGCATCAACGGGATGTCGGCAATCAGTAGCGACAGAAAAATCATCAGGCCAAGAAATTTGCCGAGCACAATCTGGCGACTACCCAGCGGTGCTGAAAGCAGTAACGCAAACGTCTGATTACGGCGTTCTTCTGCGATCAGGCGCATGGTAAACATGGGTGTCAGCATCAACAATAACAGCGCTGCCATGTTGAATACCGGGGCGGCGACCGTAATAGTCACGCCAGGCGGATTGGCCAGTTGCGCCAACTGAGGCTGAATTTCAAGAAAGGCTTCCAGACGCGCCAGAAAAAACCAGGCAAACACGAATTGCAGTGCAGCCAGCATAAACCAGGTGGAAGGAAGCGCAAACAGGCTTTTCAATTCGCGCATGGCGATCAAACGTATCATGGGTTTATCCTGGATTGATCGGTAATCTGTAGGTATATTTCTTCCAGCGTGGCTTGTGTCGGGGTGAACTGAGTTAATTGCCAGCCGTTATTCTCGGCCATGCTCAGCAAAACGCTGCCTGGATTGCCATTTTCGGCATAAAGCACGCGGAATTGGCCGGCAGAAAGCGACTCCACGCTGCTTACACCGGCAATACTTGCCAGTTCTTGCAACGGCGGCGGGTTTTGCAAGCTGATCAGGCAACCGGAAACCTTGCCATGCCTCTGCATATGGGCGCTAGTGTCGCTATAGATCAGCCGTCCTTGCTGCACAATTTCTACCCGGTCACATACGCTTTGCACTTCTCCCAGCAGATGGGTGGAAAGTATTACGCTGCTGACTTTACCCAATTCTTTGATCAGGGTACGGATATCCCGAATTTGTGCGGGATCCAGACCTACCGTGGGTTCATCCAGCACGATCACGGAAGGACTGTGTATGATTGCCTGTGCAATACCGACGCGCTGCTGATAACCTTTGGAAAGGGTCGAGATAATTTTTTTACCTGAAGCTTCGAGGCCGCAGCGTTGTTTGACTTCGGCGAGTGCAGAAGCAGTCTGTTTCATGCCGCGCAGACGCGCCGCAAAAACCAGGTAATCGTCGACACAGAGTTCGCGGTATAGCGGCACTGTTTCAGGCAAATATCCCAGATGCGACTTCGCCGCTACCGGTTTGGCTCGAAGGTCGATGCCGCAAATTTCGATTTCGCCGCTATCGGGTACCAGACAACCGGTCAGCATCTGCAAGGTGGTGGACTTGCCTGCGCCATTAGGCCCAAGCAAACCCAGCACCTCGCCGCGTTTTAACTGTAACGACAAGCCGTGAATCACTTCAAGCTTGCCAAAGCGACGCGTCAGATTGCGTGCTGAAAGGGTTATTTCTGCGGTGACTTCAGTCAAGATGCTCAACCATCGTTATCTTCCTCAAGGCTGTGCTAATTCGAGTATTACCGGCGCATGGTCTGAAGGCCGTTCCAGTTTGCGCGGCGCACGGTCAATCACACAATTCTTGCATTTTCCCGCAAGCTGCGTGCTGACCAGAATATGGTCGATACGCATCCCCAGGTTGCGTCTGAAGCCCATCATCCGGTAATCCCACCAGCTATAGGATTTGTCGGGCTGCGGAAAAAGTCTGAAGCTGTCATGCAGTCCGGCTTTTAGCAGATTTTGAAACTGCTGCCGCTCGGCCTCGCTCACCAGGATTTTGCCCTGCCAGGCTTCCGGGTCATGCACATCGCAGTCTTCCGGCGCAATATTATAGTCGCCTAGCAGAGCAAGCTCGGGATAACGTGTCAGTTCCTGTCTGAGCCAGTTACCGAGCGCGTCCAGCCAGGCGAGTTTGTAAAGGTATTTGTCCGAATCCACACTCTGGCCGTTCGGTATATAGACACAGATGATGCGTATCCCGTTGAGGGTGGCGGCGATGACGCGCTTTTGTTCATCGGTATAATCCGGGATGCCCATTTGCACTTCCTCGGGCGGTACACGACTCAATATGGCCACCCCGTTATAGGTTTTCTGTCCGCTATAGACACTGTGGTAGCCGGCTGCCTGCAATTCTGCCAGTGGAAAATCGCTGTCCTGCTGCTTGAGTTCTTGCAGGCATAATACATCTACAGGATTAAGGGCAAGCCAATCTATAACTTGCGGTAATCTTACCTTCAGAGAATTGACGTTCCAGGTGGCAAGTTTCATGAATAAACCGGTTCAATATTGGGGTAGCGCATTATATAGGTGCGGCCAATCTGTACAAGTGCAGTCAAACAACGACTGAAACAATATTGGCGGATTAACCCGAAAGTGCCGTCAGATGATTGCGTAAATTGGCAGATTTGTTGTTTAAACCCAGTTTTTTGCGGATATGTTTACGGTGTACATGAATAGTCTCCGGAGAAAGACTCATGGCCGTGGCAATATCTTTGGTAGGCAGCCCTTTCTTGATCATCAACGCCACCTGTGTTTCGACCGGGGTTAATTGCCGGATGAGCAGGCTGCAAGTATCCGCGTTGCCATAGCAGGCGGCCAAATTTCTGAGATTGCTCTCAAGGACATCCAGCAAGTGGATTTGCATATGATCGTGAACGCTATTTTTCAACTTCTGCAAAAAAGGCGCGACAGCCTGGCTGATATCCCGATCCAGTGCCTTTTGCGCATCTGACTTGTCCATGCTGCGATTCTTGAGCAAGACCTTCAGGGTGGTGGTGACTTCTTCGAACTCAGCCCTGAGCTCCTGCATCTGCGTCGTCATTTGACGCACCTGTTCATTAAGGTGGTTGCGTGAATCCAACAGGGAATTTTCAGCCAGTTTCAGATGCTGCACATTTTCTTTGAGACGTCGTTCCAGGCTACTGCGTACCAGGGCATGACGCACCGCTCGCCCCAGGGTGTCGTGATCAAAGTGTCCCTTGACCAGATAGTCCTGTGCGCCAGCCTGCAGTGCGGCTATCGCCAGTTGATCATCGTCCTGGCCGGTCAGTACCACTAGTGGAATATCGGGGAACGTGCTACGTATGCTGTGTACGGTTTGCAGACCTGTCGAATCTGGCAGGGACAGATCGAGCAGCACAATATCAGGTTTCGTTTGTTTCGCAGCTGCAATGCCTTCAACGAGGGTACGCGCCCAGCTCAGTGGCTCGCATGGATTGCCCAGTTTTGCCAGGTGCATATCGTTCTGGATCAAACCGAAATCTCCCTGATCATCCTCAAAAACCAGAATGGCAAGGGTTAGCAGGGAAATTTCATTCATGTTGCTGAGGCTCAAAGTCTCTTCAGATTACTTTTTTTAAGGTATCGGTCAGCCACAGTAAACTTTCCTGCAATTCCTGATATTTCAAGGTCTGATTCGCACCCGGTTGTTTCTCGATATATTCAGCTGTCGCGGCAATGTCAGGGACAGAAAATACGGATAGCATACCCTTGATGGTGTGCGCCAGAAAACGGGTATTCTCGTTATCTTTTGCAATAATGGCGGCACCGAGTCTTGCAAGGTATCCGGGATAGTCATCCATGAAGATTTGCACCATTTCGCGGAACAAATCCATATCATTATCCATTAATTCCAATACCTGAGCTAAATCAAAATGATGTTCACGGCAGCCATGTGCTGTAGCGTGAACGGGTGGCAGCGAATTGAGCTCTGCCCACAAAGCTTCGGTGTTGATGGGCTTGGATAAGTAGCCGTCCATTCCTGAGCCTAGACATTTTTCGCGGGCACCCTGAATGGCGTGCGCAGTCAGACCAATGATATGGATATGGCCACCCTTCTCACGCTCCAGTTCACGAATTTTTGCGGTAGCATCATAGCCATTGAGTTGTGGCATATCGACGTCCATCAGGATGACATCATAATTGGCGGATTGCCATTTATTGAAGGCGATGATGCCATTTGCTGCAACGTCTACCTTATGTCCGAATTTGGAGAGCAGACGTACTGCCAGCGTCTGGTTTATCTGATTGTCTTCAGCCAAAAGTATACAAAGACTATGTTGGTCATGCGGGATGGGATTATCGGTCATCGGTGGCTCCATGCTTGAAATACTTAGCGTATTCATGAGGGTGTCGAACAGATCAGACTGCGAATACGGCTTGGCAAGCGACGCACAAATGCCTGGCAGTGCCTGGCCGCGTTGAATGCCTGAAGTGAGCAGTATGATAGGGGCAGCACTTAACTCGGGGTGTTCATGCAGATAAGCGGCGAGAGGTTGACCGTTCATCAAGGGTAACAGTGCGTCGAGAAGAATCAGGTGGTAGTCCGCCTGGTTCTGTTGGGCAAGTTCTAGTTTGCTAATGGCTTGCGAGGCATCTTCTGCGGCATCCGAAAGCATTTCCAGTCTATTCAGCATCACCATAGCCATCTCACGGTTAGTAGCGTTGCTGTCCACTACCAGCACTCGCCTATGCTTTAGCTGGTCTGTATCATACTTCGGCTGCAAAGCCGCTTGACTGAGCAGAACTTCTATATGAAAGGTGCTGCCGTGACCCAGTTGGCTTTCAACCCAGATACGTCCCAACATCATTTCGACCAGGCGTGTGGAAATGGTCAGGCCTAGACCTGTGCCACCGTACTTGCGGGTAGTCGACGTATCTGCCTGAGAGAAGGATTCAAAAATGCTCTGCAGTTTGTCAGGTGAAATCCCGATGCCGGTGTCACGTACACTAATATGCAGGCGGGTCAATTCCGGATCTGGATGGTGCTCGCCCAAAACCACGTTGATGCTGATTTCACCTTTGTCGGTGAACTTGATTGCGTTGCCAACCAGGTTGATGATGATCTGGCTCAGGCGTCCCGGGTCACCGATCAAGGTTTCAGGTACCTCAGGGGCAATGTTCAGCAACAATTCCAGCCCTTTTTGCCTTGCTCGCACCGCCATGGTGCGGGTTGTTTGACTGAGCATATGGTGCAGGCTGAAGTCTATGCTGTCAATTTCCAGCTTGCCGGCTTCGATCTTGGAAAAATCAAGGATGTCGTTGATGATGTCAAGCAAGGCATCCGCCGAAGCTTTGACCATGCCTATATATTCTTTTTGCTCGGAATTCAGTTCGGTATCGAGCGCCAGTTCGGTCATGCCGATGATGCCGTTCATTGGGGTGCGAATCTCGTGACTCATGTTGGCCAGAAAGTCACTCTTGGCCCGGCTGGCCTTTTCGGCCGTTTCCTTGGCAGCGCGTAGCGATTCTTCAATTTGCTTACGTTCGGTAATATCGGTGTTTGAACCGGCCATCCGTACAGCCTTACCAGTTGCATCGCGCTCGACCACTTTCCCGTTGCTGCTGATCCATACCCAATGTCCATCGCCTGTGCTGACACGATGTTCGGCAGTGTAAAAAGCGGCTTCGCCTCTCAGCACTGCGGTGACTTTTGCCTGTACTAGCTGTGTTTCCTCAGGATGAACCAGCGCAAATAACGACTCCATGTTGGTTATCGTCTCGACCGGTTCCTTTTTGAGGATTTGTGCCCAGCGTTCAGACAGGTATATATGATTCTTGCCTATGTCCCAGTCCCAGAGCGCGATGTTTGAGCCTTCGAGTGCCAGTGTCAGACGCTGCTGGGATTGCAGTAGCAGTGCCTCATCTTCTTTGCGTTTGGTGATGTCTGATCGGATCGAGACGTAGCGCAAAGGTTTGCCATGACCGTCCATGAAGGGAACGATGGTGGATTCCACCCAATAATAGTGGCCGTCTTTACGGCGGTTTTTGACTTCGCCATGCCATATTTCGCCTTTGCTAATGGTTTGCCACAATTTTTTGAAGAATTCCGCCGAATGGAAGCCGGAATTTAACAGCCGATGATCTTGTCCTAACAGTTCCTGATTGGAATATTGGCTAATTTCGCTGAAACGGGCATTTGCATAAACAATCTTGCCGTTTGCATCGGCAATGCTCACGATAGAGTGCTGATCAAGTGCGTATTTCTGAAATTCGAGCTCGTTCAGCGTGGATTGTAGATAGTCATGAGCGGTGCGCAGTTCGGCTTGCTGAAGCGCTATCTTGTCATCGGCCTCTATCTGCAGGCGGATATCGCGGAATGATACTAGCGCACCGGCGAGCTTACCGTCCTGAAATATCGGTCGAGAACGAAAATTGACCGGAATAAAACATTTTTGCTGACTGATGTAATGCGTTTTACCTTCGACCGGCTCACCATTTTGGGATACCACCAACAATGGGCAATCTTCTTCAAGAAAGGCGGAGCCATCGGGATGCTGGTAATGAATCCTGTGATGTAAATTTTGCCCGATCAGCTCGGCTTCGCGCCAGCCCAGTATATCTTCAGCAGCGGCATTCATGAAAGTCAACTGTCCTTGCAGGTCAATGGCATAGACGCCATCGCTCAAGGTGTTTAACATGGTTCGCGTGAATTCGGAATTCTGTATACGCATACGCTCGTTTACGGCACTCAGCTCGGTAGAATTCACGGCTACCATGTTCAGCAGCAGCTTATGCTCCTTTTCGACATCATAAAAATGACTGCTGATGTTTTCCAACAGCGCACTCATTTGTGCCTCTGGCTTGAAATCATTACCGAGGTAGCGGCTGATTTGTCTTTTGAGCAAGCGATGCATGGTGCCTATTCGTAAACAGTCGTCAGCGTCATGGTCTGATTGTGCAGTTGACATTGCAACAGATTGCTGAAAGGAGCGAGTTCGCCATAGGAATAAAAGCCGGTAATCACGGTAGACTCGCCCAGTCGGTTGCTGACAATTTCCAGCTCATCCTCGGTCAGTTGACCCATCACCAGACGCCTGCCTACACAGCTTACCACCAGGCATAAGCCGGTTACAGCCGCTATTGCCGGTTGCGCTGCCTCGGCGGCGAGGCCGGCGTTTGCGATAAGATTATCGAGATTGGTGCGCATTAATTTGCATAAATAGCCTTGAGGTACATCTCCGGCAAAGGTCAAGCTACGAGCAGCTTCGTCCATTGCCAGCAAGGTACGGATCAGCGGTTGCTCGTGATTATTGGCGCGTATGCTCAACGGGAAGCGCAAGCCGCTACCCGGCAAATCCCTGGCTTGCTCGCCCAGATATTTTTTGTAAAGATCCAGAGCCGGTTCGTTGTCGATTTCATAAACTACATTGCCGACGGCCTTGGTGATGATCCGTTCTGTGCCAAAATCCTCCCACCCTGCGAAACAGCCGCTCTTGACTGAAATGTCACCCAAAAAACCGAGTGCGGCAACGCGTCCGATTTTCGCGGGTGCATCGGCCATTACCCAGGTATTGCCAAAACGAGTCCCGTCTCCCGCCAATCCGCCGGTAACGGGTATGTCTGCATGATTCAAGCCTTGAGCCAGGGAGCTGCCGTTAATCTGCAGACCGTCTGACAGCACAAACACATGTCGTAAATCAGGCTCGCTCAATTCAGACATCAGGCGTATTCCCAAATCCGCTGCTACCGCCTCCGCTGTCATGTCTGCAACGGCCATGCGCACCCTTCCGTGTTCGACTTTAAGGGCAGTCGCGACCATATCCCCATCACTGATTTGTACCCCTGACACACTGCCAGAAGAAGAACATCCTGCAATATGCGCTTGGGGAAATATTTCCCGTAATTGCTGGTAACAGAGCGCTGTCTGAAAAAATTCGGTATCCGCAAAAACCAGCACCAGATTTGCCTCAGTGGCAAAGCCGGGCACTTCCGACCAGCCCCGGTTAGCGGACCAGCGTAGTTGTGATATCTGCATAATGTTTATTCCCTGTAATATTTCATGGCGATAACCCGCTATCACTCAAAGTTGCGATCCCTGAGTTCAATCTGGTCATCGATAAACTGGTTTTTGATTTTTAAAACTTCATCCCAATCGCTCAAGAATGCCTCAACGCAACGGGGATCAAAATGCGCTCCTGCACCCTCGCGCAAAAATTGCTTGGCCTTTTCTATCTCCCAGGTTTTCTTGTAAGGACGTTCGGAAGTCAGCGCATCAAATACATCAGCCACCGCCACAATTCGACCAAACAAGGGAATGTCCTCACCAGACTTACCTTGCGGATAGCCGCTGCCATCAAATTTCTCGTGGTGTGACAAGGCGATTTCCGCGCCCGCCTCTAACAAGGGGGAGAGCTCCTTTTTCTCACCATCGTCCTGCTGATTTTCCTTGAATTTGCGTGAACTTAGAATTTCATAGCCGATGACGGCATGCCGTTTCATGGTGGCAAATTCATCGGTAGTCAGCTTGCCGGGCTTGAGTAAAATCCCGTCAGGCGTGCCCACCTTGCCTATATCATGCATGGGAGCTGCTTCGAGCAAAAGATCCTGGGCTTCTGTAGATAAACCCAAGCATGCCGCAATGTGCCTGGAATAATGAGCCATGCGATGGATGTGTGACCCGGTTTCAGGGTCACGGTATTCGGCTGCCCTGGCCAGGCAAAAAATGGTTTCCCGTTCACGCTCCACAATTTTAGCGGTGGCCTTGCGAACCTCCTCTGCCAGATGTTTGAGGCTTTTGCGCAACCTGAGCATATTTTTTGCGCGCGCCAGAAATTCAGCGTTATCCAAGGGCTTGTTGAGAAAGTCAGTGACTCCGTTGGCGAGTGCGTCGATGCGGACTGACGCTTCATGGTTGGCGGTCACCATCAGCAGCGGAATGTCTTTATAGCCACGAATCTCACGAAAACGCTTGCTGAACATGATGCCATCCATTTCAGGCATCATATAGTCCACGATAACCAGATCAGGTTCATTGTCCATGCACCAGGCGAGAGCCTTGAGTGGCTCAGTAAAGCTGATTGCCTCTACATTGGGAAATTCCTCGTTATCGCGCAACTTTTTAATCAGATGTTGCAATAACGTAATGTTGAATTGCACATCATCAATGATCACTATTTTCATCACATACTCATAAATTCTTCAGCAAAATTATTCAGGTTGCGTAACGCAAAAGCCGTAAGACAGCACAGTTTGTGTTTTTTCCAGGAGACGCGTCTCGATAGTATCGGTTTATGCCTCATTATTGGAAGGATTGCAATACATCCAGTAGAACTTTCTTCTTGATCGGCTTGGTGAGATGACCGTCACAACCTGCATTCAAGCTGCGCTGTTCATCTTCCTTGAGGGCGTTTGCGGTCAGCGCAATGATTCTGGTTGGGGTGCGTCCTTCTTTCGCTTCAAGGCCGCGAATTTGCGCAGTGGCTTCGTAACCGCCCATATTGGGCATTTGTACATCCATTAAAATCAGATCGTAGCGGTTTTCCTGGAATTTTTGCACCGCGATCAGTCCATCTTCTGCGAGATCCAGCCGGTGCGGCGTTTGTTTGAGAAAAACCTGCACCAGCAGTACATTACTGCGGTTGTCTTCAGCAAGCAGAATATTCAACCCGCCTTGAGTATTGTGTTCGATGATCTCGCTTGGCAGCGCGGGCGTTTCCACTACCGGTTGTAGTTCGTGACCCATTGACTGTATCAGTTCGTGGCGTTTGATGGGCTTGAGCAGGTAAGTCAGTGACAGTTGTTTGGCACGTTGCTGCTGTTTGATCGTACTATCCGAGGACAGGATCATGATTTTAAGTGAGTCCAAGGCTGGGTTGGCGCGGATTAACAGGGAAAGATCCAGACCGTCCATGCCTGGCATCTGAAAATCCAACAAGGCTATGGCAAAGGGTTTTTCTTCAATAACGGCTTGTTCGAGAAGTAGAATCGCCTGTTCTGCAGATTCCGCTTCAAGGACTTCGGCTCCCAGGGGTTGAAGATATTGTCGGACGATGATACGGTTTATAGGCAGATCGTCCACGATTAAAACTTTAAGTCTGTTCAAATTCATAGGCTTATCAGTGCGTATGGGATGGCTGGCCTGGGGTAGGCGCGCGGTGAAATGGAAGGTAGAGCCTTTTTGTTGCTGGCTCTCTACCCAGACCTCTCCGCCCATCAGACTGGCCATGCTGCGGACAATGGTAAGACCCAGGCCTGTACCGCCAAAACGACGTGTGGTGCTGTTGTCTGCCTGAGAGAAGGCTTCAAAGATAGTTTCATGTTTTTCTGCGGGGATGCCGATGCCGTTGTCGGAAATCGAAAACTGCAACTTGTCCGGATGGCCTGTGACCGGAGATACGCAAATCGTCACCGCGCCGTCATGCGAAAACTTGATCGCATTGCCTACCAGATTGGTAAGACATTGCTTGAGTCGTCTCGGGTCACCGTTTACCGATTCAGGTACGCCAGCCGAGATGTGCAACGCCAGTTCCAACCCTTTGTCCAGCGCTCTTATCGAATGCAGATCGACCAGTTCACCCAGTGCCTGTTCGAGCGAAAAGTCCATATTGTCCAGTTCAAGCTGGCCGGCCTCTACTTTGGACATATCGAGAATATCATTAATCAACTCAAGCAGATTATTACCGGCATTCTGAAAAATACCTACATATTTGCTCTGCTCACTGGTCAGTTCGGTTTCAGAAAGGATTTCGGCCATACCGAGTATGGCATTCATCGGTGTACGGATTTCATGACTCATGTTGGCGAGAAATTCACTCTTTGCCAGGTTCGCGGCTTCAGCGTCGCATCTGGCTAACTGCAAGGCGGCTTCGGTGCGCTTGAGTGTGCTAATGTCATAGAACCACCCCAGGTTTGCCTGTTCACCCTGATAGTTTATCGGCATATAGGAGGCCAATACCCAAATCGTCGATCCATCGGGTATGTGTAGCTCCAACTGTCGGTTGATGATAGCCTCGCCGTTAGCCAAAGCCCTCAGAATATCGTCATAATCCTGTAACCTGACATAATATTGCTTGGGATCCGCGCCCATCGCCTGCTGATTCTGGATCAAATCCGCATAACGAGGATTAAAAAAAACGACTTTCTGACCACTATTGATCGCAATACGCACGGCGATCGGACTCAGGTTGAGAATATTGAGCAAACGATGCTCGCTTTCTTTTAACTGGTTCTCGTTCTGCCTGCGTATATGCAACAGACTGAGGCGTGTCCTGATTAACAGCAAGATGCCCGCGCCGATCATGCCGAGCAACAGGAAAATTTTGATCCGGTTGCGTGGCCATTCGATAATTTCCGGGATAAGCTTGTACACATAAACCTTGTTCCCCTTCTCCTGCAAGGGACTTTCCGTCAGTAACAACGGTTGAGCGTCTTCATCGAAACGCTGCAATTCGCTGCCCCATTGGTCTGGCCACTGACGGATCGACAGCACTGGAAAATTATCCCGCTTATAACGTTCCAGTCGTTCTGCACTGGAAAGTCCGGAAATGGCTGCGCTAGCCAGGGCACGCATTTCATAACGCGCATCACTGGCAAGAATGATGACGCCATATTCATCAACCAGAAAGGCATCCGCCTGATTGATCAGGTACAACAGGGAGGGCAGGTTGATTTTGGCGGCCACTACGCCCAGGATGTGTCCCTGGTGAATAACGGGGGCGCTGAAAAACAAGCCGGGAATGTTGCTTTTTTTCCCCATCGCATATTGGTAACCCTTGGCACCGGTCATTGCCTGACGAAAATATTCGCGTTTGGCATAATTTGTTCCGACAAAGCTCTCTGGTCTGTCTACATTGCTGGCAGCAACGCAATCACCGGCCGCATTCATGACAAAAACGACATCCTCACGCATGGTGGTGCCTACCAGATTCAGATATTTGCTCAAAAGCTTCAATTCAGTATCTTCGGACCAGAGATTTTTACGCTGTTCTACACTCAGAACAGAGGGCGTCGAGCCAAAGCGCGACAAGGCGGTTACAACACCGGCATCTCTGGCAATCAAGGTGGGAATGCCATGCAGATCTTCAAGATTCGCAGCGACGCTTTTGGAAATATTTAAAGACTGTTGATGGATGGTAAGTGATTGCTCATGAAGCAGCGCGGTGATGCGTGCGGACAGAAGGTAATCGGTTGCAAACCAGGATACGCTCAGCCAGAGCAAAAACATCAGGATCCATACGCGCCATGATATTAAAGGAGGTATTTGCAGTTTCATTCGATTCTTCATGCGGTTAATACTAGGTTAAATGGCGGTATAAGCAGCATTATGGAAATAGCATTCAGGCCGTTTCAGGATAAATGGCTTCAAAGAACCGGCTGTAACATTTTCAATATTCCAGGTAGGTTATTCGAATGCTTGCATCGCCTTGAAATTTTCATTATCAGCCTGTTTTTTGTCTACCTCAATACAGAATTTTGCCATAAATTGCAAGTATCGTCCTGAAAAAATATTATTCATGTGCTGACGGCCGCGTTTTGCAAAGGAATTATCACCTTAACACACAGGCCGCCGTTTTGCCGGTTTTCAAAGCTGATTTTTCCGCCCATTTGTACGGCGCGTTCTTGCATACCCATCATGCCAAACGAACCCGGGTTGAGAGTATGTTCTTTAGGAATGCCAGAGCCATTGTCGCAGATCGATAGTATTATTTCCCGGGCACTGCGCAAAAAAGTTACTTCGACCAGGCTGGCGTCTGCATGGCGCGCTACATTGGTCAGCGCTTCCTGAAAGATGCGGAACAGGTTAATAGGATGATTTTTGCCTAGTTCATGCTCACAATCTTCGTCCAGGCTACAGCTTACCTTGCATTCTATACCGTTACGCAAATGGAATTGTTCGGCGTGCCATTCCAGCGCTTCCTGCAAACCGAAATCATCCAGTATCGAAGGGCGCAGGCCAATGATAATCCGCCGCATGTCGGCGATAGCCACATCGATCAGTTTCATCACTTGAGTGGTATGTACACCTGGGGAATCAGCTTGGTCATTGGCGGGCAATTTTTTGGAAAGCAGATAAGCTTCCATGCGGATAGCCGTCAGTGCGCTGCCCAGGTCGTCGTGCATTTCCCGCGCAAAGCGATTTTTTTCCTCTTCGCGCATCGCTTCCAGATGTGAAGCATATCTGCGTGCAGCCATCTGGTAAGTCTTGAGTTCTTGTTGCGAGTGCAGCACCTGCCTAGCCTGATCGCGCTCAATCACCATCATCACCAGGTTTGCATAGTGTTCCATCGAAATCGTTTCGGCTAGTGAAGTGGCTATCTGCTGAGGATAAAAAAAGGTGAGTGTGCCATGAACCACGCCCTCGCCGTCACGGATGGGTTGTGTGCTGCAGGCCTTGATGCCCGCCTGTTGCGTCAGCTTGCAACCGTGTTTCAATACCTCAGGCACCACCACACGTTCGGTATTGAGCACGGCCTGCTGGCAGGAGCAATTGCCTGGACTGAGAGGCTGGCAAGCCATATTGAGCTGGAATGCTTGTGACATGCCAGGTGCCGAACAAAGGCGCAGATACTGGTGCTGTTCGTCCAATAACATTACCGCGCAGCGTATGTCGGGATGCAATGATTCCACTTTTTGTACCAGACTATCTACAATTTCCGCAAGCGGCTTGTCCTGGATGATCAGCTTGAGTATTTCGTTGCGCAGCTCTATTTCGCGGTTGAAAGTATTCTGTATCTGTTCGGCCAGCTTACGCTCGGTGATGTCGGTGAGTGAGCCATGCCAAAGCGTCGAGCCACCCGCTTCACGTTCCGGCATGGTATTGTTGCGTAGCCAGAAAATAGTCCCGTCCGCATGCCTTACCCTGAATTCATGCTGCCAGGGAGTGAGCAATCTTGCCGACTCGCGCGAGGAAGCAAGCAGGCCTTCAAGATCGTCCGGATGTACCAGGGCAAAGGCAATCGCAGCATCCTGGCGTACCTGGGAGGGCTGTAGTCTGAAAATCTTGTAAAAGGCTTCGCTGACATAAGGCATGCAGAGGCTGCCGTTGAAACGCTGTCTGAACTGGTAAATGATGGCTGGAGATAATCTGGACATACGCTGGAAACGCTCTAACACCTCCTGCTTGCTTTTTTCCAGCATTTTTCGTTCGGTGATGTCGGTCAGGCAAACGCGTACCCGAGTTTGATTCTCCATGTTTTTTAATTGCTGACAATCCAGTTGAGCATATAAACACGATTTGTCAGCATGCTGGAAACTGAGTTCGCACGATTGTTTTTTGTCGAATTTCAGCAGCGAAAGTAAAAATTTATCCCAGCGCATCCGGTCATTAGGGGCGATGAAGGGGGCAAAGCGATGATGCAGCAACTTGCTGCGCACCACACCCAGCAGCGTGGCGCCGGTGAGATTGATCTCGGTTATCATGCCCAGTTGATCCAGGGTGAGATAACCGACCGGCGCGAAGTCATAGAAATCCACGTAGCGATCACGGGATTTTTCCAGTTCTATTTGCGATTGTCGTAGTTGTTCGTTCTGCATCTCCAGTTCAAGCTGGTGAGTCCGGAGTTCATGCAGCAGCGCTGCTACCGTGCCGTGCGCCTCACCCATTACTAGTCCAGTGTTTTGAAAGCCTGCTTCATTGTTCAAGTTAATTCCTTCACAAAAATACAGATTTCAAAAATCAACAGTATTGCGATACTACACTGTCAGCGGCGAAACTCACGTCATCCGTTATTGCCGCCGGAGGTGCTACAGCACCCTGATCCCGCTAAAAACTGAAGTTCAGCCCATGCCAGGAAGCTCCCCACCCAGTGCTTCAGTCAGATCATTCAGCATTTTTGCCAGTTCGCCGGTCATCAGGGTGAAGTCCAGCTCAAACATTTCTTCGGCATTGTCGGCCACGGAACCCGACTCCTCCTTGATAATATCGAGAAATTCTAGTCGCTTGATCTGCAGTTGTTCGGTCAACACAAAGGAAATCCGGTCATTCCAGGTCATCCCCAGGCGGGTAGCACGTTTTCCGGCCGCGATATGCGCCAGAATTTCTTCACCTTCCAAGGCATGGTTTGCATAACGCACCGTAGCGCGGCTTTCCCCGGTCGCACGCAGTTCGAGTTCTTGGTCTATGCTGAAACCTGCCGGGGGATTTTCACCGGAGAGCCAGTCGGTCATCGCGGCTACCGGCGAAAGCACCGTGTGTAGCGGTTTTACCGGTAAGTTGTCTACCGTCTTGCCCAGTTGTTCCAATAGCTCTTCCGCTTTGAGCATCGAGGCGGCCTCGATGATCAAACGACCGTTAACGGGATCCAGCCAGGCATAAGTGGTGCGCTGCAAGGCAAAGGCTCTGGGCAGCAATTCATCGGTGATGGCTTCCTTGAGGTCTTTTAATTCCTTGCGACCGACTTTGTAACCTTGTTGTGCTTCGATGTCAGCGACGCGTTCTTTGGCGAAACGGTTGATGATGCTGGCAGGCAACAATTTTTGTTCCACGCCCAGCGCAAATAACACTTGCTGGTTAGTGGTATGCAGCAGACGGTCATCGCCCCGGCAAGACACCCAGCCTCTGCTTTGTTTATCCAGACCCTTGCAGGGTTGCAGCGTCTTGGTGGCCAGTTTTTCCTGTAGCGTTGCGGGAGTGAGTGTACATTCCGCAGCAAGGCGATAAATGAAGATGTTTTTAAACCACATGGCAGGATATCCGGAAAACTGACGATTATACTTGCTGCAGGAGAAATGTCGGGCACAAAATGCTGCGCCCGACCTACCAAGGCTATCAGACTGCTTGCGAAACAGGTAAAATGATTGAATACTCTGTTTCCTCTTCGTGCTGTTTCGTTACCCTACTTGAAGATTCTAAGTATTATGAATTCACCTGCCATAGGCAACATAGACACCACCAACTGCGAGAACGAGCCCATACGCTATTCGGGTGCAGTTCAACCGCATGGCGCGCTGCTGGTGGTCAATCCGCTGGATGGAATCATACAGGCCGCCAGCGAGTCCTGCGAAACGCTGCTCGGCTTATCTGCCGGGAGCCTGTTGGGTCAGTCGCTTTCGCTGATTTTCGATCCATTTATTGCGGCGTCCATGCTTGCCGAGCCATCGGATAATAAGCGCGCTGCTTCATACCTGTTTCTGAACGGGAAGCGTTTCTCCGCACGAACCAGCCTCAATAACGCAGCACAACTGCTGGTCGATATTGAATTGAGCGAACAGGATACTTGTGTAATCGAGCAGCTTAGCCGCGAACATCGTCGCGGCATTGAGGGGTTGCGGCGACTCGGTGATGTAACGGCGATCACCCGGGCAGCAGCAGAGCTGATTCGTGGCCTTACCGGCTTTGACCAGGTGATGATCTATCGTTTTGACACCGCCTGGAACGGTGAGGTTATAGCAGAGTCACTAACCGGCAACGTTGAACCTTATCTGGGTCTCAACTTCCCTGCCAGCGATATCCCCAAACAGGCTAGAGAATTATTCCAGCTCTGCAAGGTACGTCTTATTCCCGAGGTAAACTACAATCCCTCGGCATTGTTGGCAATAGCCGATAAACATGCAATCGACCTGGGGATATCGAGTTTACGCAGCGTTTCTCCAATCCATATCGAATACCTTAAAAACATGGGGGCTGCTGCCACGCTGGTGGGGGCGTTGGTCGTTGAAGATTGCCTGTGGGGATTGGTTTCGTGCCAGCAGAAAAAGCAGTGCAAATATTTAAGCCCTGAGATACGCGATGTCATCGGCTGGCTGTGTGGTGACATTGCCGCACTCCTTGAGGCTAGACTAATCCATGAACGACGTGAACGTGAACGTAGTCTCGCGCACCGTCGCAGAAAGCTGGTTGAGGCAATTCGTCAGAGTACCTTCAAGGAGCTGATGCATCCAGAGTATAACGCTGACTTGCTTGGCGTTGTAGGCGCCGATGGCTTTGCCCTGAAGATCGACGAGACGATACATCTCTCGGGTATCACGCCGGACATAGCTTACGTTCGCGACATTTATCGCAGACGCCATCAAATCGAGCCTGCTTCGTCCCTCTACGCAACAAGCGCCCTGTGCCGTGATCTTGGACTGGAATCTCCTGCAGGCGACTTGGCCGGCGCATTGTTCGTTACTGTCCTGCGCAAGCCTGAAGTTACCATGATCTGGTTTCGTCTTGAGCGCCGCTTTTCGGTTCGCTGGGGAGGAGATCCAACACAACCTCATTTTACTGAAGCGGATGGTAGAATTTCACCACGCAAGTCTTTTTCCCAATTTTTACAGGAGGTAAGCGGCCAATCGCTGCCTTGGACCGCGGAAGAAATCGACTCCGCAAGCGAACTGGAAGCTCTGATAGAAATCGAGGCCTTGCGGAAATGCGAAGCATTTTCCCTGACTATCCTGAATTCAATGCCTGAACATATTTCCGTTCTTGATGCTCTGGGAGTCATCGTTACCGTCAATCATTCATGGAAACGCTTTGCCCAGGCAAACCATGTTCCGGAACTGGCGGAAGCATCGCCAGGCAGCAGCTATCGGAATATTTGCGTTGCTGCTATCGGCCATGCCAATGGCGATAAGGCTCAGGCTGCGTGGGCAGGTATCGAAGCAGTGTTGCATAAGCAGTTGCATACTTTTACGCTCGACTACACTTATGAGGCTACCGATGAGCCGCGCTGGTTCCGCATGACCGTTCATCCGATGCTGCCCCCCGGAGACGGGGTCATCGTCCTGCAGGAGAACATCAGCGAGCGGAAGAAGGCTGAAAGCCAACTAATCAAGGAGAACCAAAAGAACCAGGTACTGCTTCGTAACGCCAGTGATGGCATCTGCATCATGAACCGCGAGGCGCGGATCGACGAAGTCGGTGACGCTTTCTGCAAGATGCTGGGCTATACACGGGAAGAAATGATCGGCATGCATGTCACACAGTGGGATGCAAACATTTCCGCCGCTGAGCTGGAAGAATTGGTGCGGAAAGTCTTTGAGAACGGGACACGCATCGAGTTTGAAACCATCCATCGCGCCAAGAACGGCGTGAAAATTCCGGTTGAAGTCAGCGCCATCCCCTTGGAATTCCTTGGTAGCCCGCTGCTTTTTTGCACGACTCGCGACATCACCGAGCGCAAGCAAGCGAATGCCGAACGTGAAAGACTGCTGAAAATCGTCGAGGGAGCTACTGACTATATTTCAATGGCAGATATGCAAGGCCACCTTAGCTACCTGAATCGTGCGGGCACCCGATTGGTGGGACTGCATGACGACATCGACCTGAGTTCCTTACAAATAAAGGATTTACACCCGGCGTGGGCAGCACGGCGAGTATTGGACGAAGGAATTCCCTTTGTGCTCAAAAACGGATCCTGGCAAGGTGAAACGGCCTTGCTGCATCGGGATGGTCATGAAATACCCGTTTTGCAGATGATATTGGTTCATCGCAACGAGTTTGGCAATCCAGAATTTCTGTCGACTATCATGCGCGACATCACAAAGCGTAAGCGGAAAGAGCAAGAACTAGAGCAGGCGATGAACCTGGCCAAAGCCGCCAACCTTGCCAAGAGCCGCTTTCTGGCCAACATGAGTCATGAAATACGCACGCCTATGAACGGTATACTCGGCATGGCGCAGATGCTCCTGGAACCGAATTTATCGAAAGAAGAACGCTATGACTACGCCCGTATCGTTCTAAACTCGGGTCACACGCTCTTGACGCTGCTCAACGACATACTCGATTTCTCCAAGGTTGAAGCTGGCAAGATTGAATTGGAGGCTATCATCTTTGATGCCGCTCAGGTCGTCCATGAAACCGAATTACTGTTTGCCCAGTCAGCCAGTCGCAAAGGGTTGAGCATCACAGCCGACTGGAAAGGATTGACCAAGCAACGCTTTCTTGGCGACCCCCACCGCCTGCGGCAAATGCTCTCCAACCTGGTTGGCAATGCGATCAAATTCACCGCACAAGGCCACATTCACCTGGAAGGACAGGAAATTGAGGGTAAGGATCAGACGGCCTGGCTGGAATTTTCGGTCACCGACACCGGTATTGGCATTCCTGACGACAAGCAAGCGCTGCTGTTTCAACCCTTCTCGCAAACAGATGGCTCGACCACCCGACAGTTTGGCGGTACCGGTCTCGGCCTTTCCATCGTTCGCGCACTGGCCAGCCTTATGGGGGGAGAGGTGGGTGTACAGAGCGAGCCAGGTAAAGGCTCTCGATTCTGGTTACGCATCCCTGCAAAGTTGGTTGCAGCCGATCAGGATAGTAGACACTTCGAAGCAAAGGGGGATCAAGAACCGGACTCGATGCGCGCGGCAGCATCTTTCTCGGGTCAGGTACTCGTCGTTGAAGACGATGCCACCAACCGTAAAGTGATCCAGGCTCTGCTGGGTAGTCTAGGGCTGACCGTTGTGTTTGCCAATGACGGCGCACAAGCGGTTCAATTCATAACGCAGGGAGGTGAAGTGGCTTTGATCCTGATGGATCTGCATATGCCGGTCATGGATGGCTACACAGCAACAGAAGAGCTTCGCCGCTGGGAGACGAACCACGGAAAAATTCGCCTCCCGATCATTGCCTTGACGGCAGATGCGTTTGAGGAAGAACACCAGCATTGTTTAAAGGCGGGCATGGATGAAGTCATCACCAAACCGATTGCACTTAACCTCCTTTGCAGCTCACTGAGACGCTGGCTACCGGCGGGAACCGAAGTCCCGGACTCTGGCAAAGCGCTCGCACAACTCAACAAGCCTATAAATTTGCCCCGGATTCTGGAACTCCTCGACGAACTGGAACCTTTGCTGGCGCATAATCAATTTGCTGCTTTAGGCCGTTTCAAGGAATTGCAGCGTACCGTTTCTGATACAGACGCGGCCAGTGACATCGCCGGCATTGCATGGCTCGTGGCGGGGCTGCGCTTTGATGAGGCATTGCAAGCCTTGCATCAGATAGCAGCCGCACACGGCTGGATCAAGGAGTGATCCATGACTCAAAAACCAAAAATTCTTGCCATCGACGATACACCAGAAAATCTGGTCACGCTTGGCACTGTACTGGATAGTGAATTCAACGTGCAATTTGCAACCTCAGGACAAAAGGGACTCTCACTTGCCAGCCAAACTCCACCCGATGTCATCCTGCTAGATGTAATGATGCCGGAAATGGATGGTTACGAGACCTGTCGGCGACTGAAAGCAGACCCGCTGTTAAAAAAAATTCCGGTGATCTTCCTCACCGCCTTGGCTGAACCGGCTGCGGAGAGTACCGGTCTCGGCTTGGGAGCTGCCGACTATATTACCAAACCAATTAATGCCGAAATCACCCGGCTGCGTATCCATAACTTGCTGGAACGGGAACAATTGCGCAGGGAGGTGGAAGCTCACCGTGACCATCTCGAAGAACTTGTCAAGGCGCGAACGGAAGCACTTTGCATTGCCAAGGAAGCTGCTGAAACGGCCAATCGTGCAAAGAACAGTTTCCTCGCCAATATGAGCCACGAACTGCGTACTCCCTTGAATGGGATCATCGGTATGACTGATTTGGCGTTACGCCGCGTTACGGATGCCAAGGCAATCGACCAGCTAGGCATGGCCAGTCAATGCTCGCAGCAACTGCTCTCCCTCATCAACAATGTCCTCGATATCACAAATCTCGAAGCTGACAGACTGACCCTGGAATCGCTCGACTTCAGCCTGGGGATAGTTCTGGACTCGCTTACCCGACTATTCGACAAAGCATCAGAAAACAAGGGACTGGAACTGCGCATCGAGTCCGCACCGGAGTTGAGCAATTGTGTGGTTCACGCGGATCGAGTTCGTCTGGGACAGATATTGCAGAACATGGTCGGAAATGCCCTCAAGTTCACTAGCAAGGGGAGCATCACCGTCAAGCTTTCTCAAACCAGGGAAAGTCAGACGGATATACAGCTGTGCTTTGAAGTACGCGACACCGGCATCGGAATTTCAGCACCGGATAAGGATCGCCTATTCAATGCATTCGTACAGGCGGACGGATCGATCACACGCAAATACAGTGGGTCGGGTATAGGTCTGGCAATCTGCAAACATCTGGTGACCTTAATGGGAGGCAGTATCGGTGTGGAAAGCCAGCCGGAAATAGGCAGCACTTTCTGGTTTTCTGTACCCCTGAAGAAGGCTGAGCCGCTGGCTGAAGCTGTGCAGGAAACCCCCAAACAATCAACCGGGAATCGCGCGAAAAGCGCTTGGACAGGGCTACGGGTTCTACTCATCGAAGAAGAGTCTATAGGTCTGGAAGTGATGGTCTTTGTACTTGAAGAAGCCGGCTTCAAGGTCGATGTAGCTTCAGACGAAGCTGCCGCTGTGGCGTTGGCAAAGCGAACCCGTTATGAACTGGTTTTGATTAACCTCGATATGCGGGGACTGGAGGGCTCCAGGGTGGTCGCGGCGATTCGAGCCATTCCCGGGCATGAACATAGGGTCTTTTGGGCCCTCACTTATGAAGGAGATGGCAAGAGGCGACAAAGCTGCCTGGAGGCCGGTATCAATGACTTACTCACCCTACCGGTCGATTTGGACAAATTGTACACGTTATTGGAGCTATGGCTGCCCGTCCGCCGCGAGTAAATATTCGGTTAACCCATAGCTCCCCACGAAAAGTAAAATCACCAGAGCCAGCCTGGTGGTGAGGCATGAAC
>CAIRBC010000319.1 GCA_903876685.1 uncultured Nitrosomonadales bacterium
CGGGAGAGGGATGGGGAGAGGGGAAACGGGCATGATGGGTTTCATCATCAGGGGTGGCAATTTGCCATGCCCGTTAGAGAGCGATCGTTCCGTTAAGTTTACGACCAGTGAGGATAAGGGATAAGCAGAAGGCTGATGCGGCTGCGCCGGCAACATCGCGTATAACCTTGCGCTTCTGGGGGGCAATCCGCTGATCATGGCGACCGTGGGCAACGACTTTTCCTCCTATGCGCAACGCCTGAAGCTTGGTCTCCCTGATGCTGTGCACCATGGAAAATGCTGCACTGGAAGGACGTGTAGTACATGGTGGAGAAATTTGGAAAGCCTTCGGCATACACCTATACAACTGACTCAGATTGGCTCACGACAATATTCTCCTGAGTGATAGAAAGCACAAGATATACTCGACAATGGGATATATCAATGTATATGCCAACTGCCTACGCAATTGTTTTATGTATTTAAAAGCTGCGTAATCTGCGGATATAAAGAGGTTTTCAGGTTGAATAATTGCAAATCCTGCTGCCGGTCGATGTCCGCAAAAATGCCCTGATGATTTATTTCGATTAGCAGCAGCCTGGACAGGTCTCGCTCCAGCAGAGAACGCGCCCCGGCATCCCCCTGTAAGGCCAGTAATTCTGCGCGATAACTCGCCGCAAAACCTACCGGATGTCCGCGCCTGTCCTTGAAAACAGGGGATGCCAATACCGCCCCTGCCTGTAAGGCATTGCGCACACCCGAAATGGCGGCCACAGGGAGCACAGGCATATCCGCCAGACCAGCCAGCCTGCCGCCTGAGGATTGGCAGCTACGCCAGCGGCAAGGCTGGCAGCCATTCCCTGCGATGCCTCGGCGCAGACCACCCAGCGTAGCGCGCTTCCCAGCGCGGCTTCTATCGCCGCACAAAAAGCCTCCGACCCGGGTTTGACGACCACACAAAGCTCTGCGAAAACCGCTAACCATGACCGTAGGCTATGCGCCGCCAGTGGCATAGTCTCGCCATGCAAGGTGAGCGGGTGCAATAACTTGTCCGAACCAAAACGACTCGAAGCACCGGCCGCCAGTACGATGGCGGCGATTTCGCCCTTTCCGGGTTCAGGCAAGATTTTCCTGATCGAAGGGCATACGGCGGACACGTTTGCCGGTCAGCGCAAACAACGCGTTGGCAACTGCCGGTGCGATAGGTGGCGTGCCTGGTTCACCGATACCGGTGGGCGGCTCCTGACTTTCCACGATATGCACTTCAATTTCCGGCATTTCTGAAAAACGCAGCGGCGGATAGTCATCAAAATTGGATTGCTGCACCCTACCCTTTTCCACCGTGATTGCGCCATGCAGCGCAGCCGAAAGCCCGTAAACGATGCCACCCTCGATCTGCTGACGCACCCCGTCAGGATTGATAATCTGACCGCAATCGACCGCCGCGATCACGCGATGCACCTGTATCTTGCCTTTATTCAGTGACACTTCGGCAATTTCTGCGACATAACTATCAAATGCCTTGTGCACCGCCAGACCATAGGCATGCCCTGTCGGCAACTTTTGCTTGCCCCAGCCCGCCTTGGCGGTAGCCAGGTTCAGCACCCCACGGTAACGGGAATCAGCAGGCAATAAATCCAGCCGGTAGGCCAGCGGATCATGACCGGAAAGATGTGCCAGTTCATCGAGCATGGTTTCGACCACGAAAGCAGTATGCGAGTGGCCGACTGAACGCCACCACTGTACCGGTACCGCATTTTTCGGACTGTGTAATTCGACTTGCAGATTGGGGATCAAATAGGGCAGGGTGGCAGCCCCTTCCACCGAGGTGATATCAATGCCGTTTTTCACCAGAAAGCCTTCGAAGGGGGTATCGACGACGATCGACTGGCCGACGATGGTGTGTTTCCACGCCAGCGGTTTACCATTTTTTGCGATACCGACGGTTATCTTATCTGCCCACATCGGACGATAATAACCGCCACGCATATCGTCCTCGCGCGTCCAGACCACCTTGACCGGCTTTTTCACCGCCTTTGCCACCTGCACCGCTTCGATCACGAAGTCGGAACGCGGATTGGCGCGCCTACCAAAACCGCCGCCGAGGAAAGTGGTATGGATTTCAACCTGCTCTGGTTTGAGTCCAGCGGTTGCCGCCGCCATCGCGCGATCCATGGTCTGCATCTGAGTGCCGGTCCAGAGGGTGCAATGATCCGGCTTGAGGTCAACCACCACATTAAGCGGCTCCATCGCCGCATGCGCCAGATAGGGCAATTCGTATTCCGCCGTGATGGATTGGTGCGCCGCCGTGAGTCCCTTTGCAATATCACCATCGCTACGCGCCACCGCTCCCGGTTGTTTCGCCAGAGCCAGGTACTCCGCACGCAGCTTAGGCGTGGAAAGTTCTGCCCCCGCGCCCGCTTCCCATTCGATAGTCAACAGATCGCGCGCCGTATTGGCCGGCCAGAAACCACTGGCTGCGACGGCGATGCCAGTCGGCACCTGATAGACACCCTCGACACCCGGCACCTTGCGGGCAGCACTATCCTTAGCATGCCCTTTCTGGGAAGGCATCGGTGGACGGGTTTAACAATACTATTCATCTGGGTTCACGAAGCCCTGCCGGACGCGAAGCGTTGGCAGTCCAAGCGTAGCGCGGCAGTAATCCAATTGTCACAGCTAACCGACTTAAGCTTTCTGACCGACACGTTCAGGCTCATACCGCATTGAACAAGGCCACCGTTTGAAAAATAGAGCATTTTGCTATAAAATGCATTATGCACATTATTTCGAAGAAAGTACTGGAAGCCTTCTGGCTAATACACCCTGAGGCACACTCACCGTTGGATGTGTGGCATCAGATCGTCTGTAAGACCAGCTTCGAGAATTTCATGGACATGAAGAAAACATTCAACACAGCGGATTACGCTGCCCCGTTCACAATTTTCGATGTGGGCGGTAACAATTTTCGTGTCATCACGGCGATTCACTACAACCGGCAAATGCTCTTCATTCGTAATGTTTTCACGCACAGAGAGTATGACAAATGGTGTAAGGCTTATAGGAGCGGAAAAATATGAATACACTAGCTATCAATACCTCCATCATCGTCCCTGCATGGAAAGCGTTTCAACGCACACTGCCTGTGCGGCTCACTACAATCCGGGACGATGCTCAATACGAGCAAACCGTCGCCTTTCTAAACGGTCTGCTTGATGTCGTTGGCGACAGCGAAAACCATGAACTCGCAGACTTTCTTTATCTGGTCGGGCAACTGGTGGAAGACTACGAGAACATTCATGTCACGATTCCTGATGCGGCACCGAACGAGGTTTTGCGGTTCTTAATGGATCAACATCACTTAACGCAAGCAGACCTAGCGGAAGACCTTGGTGGTCAACCGGTGGTCAGTGCCATCCTGCGGGGGAGCCGTGAGATAAATGCTCGCCAAGCCAAGGCGCTTGCTTCGAGATTCAATGTTTCGACGGCTGTTTTCATGTGAGCCGTCAGCTACACTTTCTGGTGGCTGAAATGTCTTTTTTTGCGGGTCATTCTGACATAAACCAAAAATGAATTGTTTCGGTCGTATATCGTGCGGATTAAACCTGTTTTTTAGGTTAAAATCTGTTCGGCTTAAAGGATGGTTTGTTTCGAAAAAGTATCTATATATAAATACATATGCCTTTCGGCATATATGCTTTTGGCGGATTCAACTTTGAAGTGCAACTTTTGAGAGTGAATTTAGGTGGCGAGCCGCGTTATTATCAGCGCCACTTAAACGACCAAGTAAAAGGAACACGGATGAAGAACTATAAGCAGTAAAGTGGATACCTTAGTCAAGACAATATTTAATCTGGATTAAGATGTGGCCTCAACTACGTTCACAGCTGGACGGCGCTGCCCCGTTGATACGTTTACTTCGTTTTTTGTAGACGCTTTTGTTTTTGCTTCTTTGTTTCCCGATTTTTTTGCATTATCTTCGGACGGATATTTATCTACGATCATGGCACCTCCACCTATTGCAGTACGATACACGACATCTGGCGTCAAATTTCCCAGCGATTGATGCGGACGTTC
>CAIRBC010000320.1 GCA_903876685.1 uncultured Nitrosomonadales bacterium
AAAATTTTCAGACAACCTGTGCTGAGACTAGAGAAAATCGAACAGCACGATGAATTTCGGGTTGCCTCCGGTCGAGCGAAGTTGTTACGCAGCGATGTTTTATCAATCGAACCATACGAAGTTAAAGTTATTTTTGCAGAGCATGAATTAATGGCTGAGGATTTACTTTCTCAGGTACGTGAACCTACACTGGAATTAGGCGACGATTAACTCACCACTTTGCCTACATAGCGTTATCTGACGGAACAAAATTTTTAGCCAATGAATAATAATATATCCTGCGATGTTGAGGAATCAAGTTTCGACGAAAAGGTCATCACTCACTCCCATACCATCCCGATACTGCTGGATATTGGAGCAGATTGGTGTGGCCCTTGCAAGGTGCTGACACCTCGACTGGAAAGACTGGCGGTGGAATATGCCGGGAAATTTTTATTAGCCAAGGTCGATGCGGATGAAAATATGCGAATCGCCGGTCGCCACAAGGTTAAAGGTTTCCCTACCGTTATTGCCTATAGTCGAGGACAAGAGATAGATCGGTTTTACGGTGCACAAACCGATAGTTTTTTGCGTAATTTGCTTAACAAATTAATAGAGCATCATCAGCATACGCAATGAATTTGTCACCTTGCTTTTAACTTCGGCGGTGGTTGTTGATCTGTCCGGAGTTTGGATGCAAGCAATAACTCGCCCGCATCAGCGTCGATCATTTCACCCCGTGAGTTTAGCAACGGCTGCTCAAAGTCATTCCATCCTTTAATGCCAGTCTTCAAGGAAAGCACATTTGAAAAACCCATGCGGAGCAACGTATCTGCTGCTAGTATTGAACGTTTGCCGGAACGACAGATAACGACGATTTCCCGGGTTCTTGAATTTGCCATTGCGGGCACTGTTTCCTCATACCCCCATTCGCAGGATTGCTCTAAAACGCCGCGAGGCACGTTAATTGAATCAGGAATATATAACATTAAAAATTCAGATGGCTCACGCACATCCAGTAGAAGGGGCTTGTTACCCGCCGCTAAGGAAGCGCTTAGATCCCAGGGCATAATTTCTTTGACTCGTGTGAGTGCATCGAAAACAATTTCATCGTAGTTTTGCATTTAGTTTCACCATATGACGACAGAGATGAAAACAAATTCTACTACATTGCCACACCCTATTACTCAATCATGGAGATAAAATGACACCACCCAAAAAAACCAAAGGTTCGGATAGCGAACGTAAGTTACTGGAACATGCGAACCGGGGACTGCAATTACTAACGGAATACAAACCCAAATTGATGGGCAAGGTTAATGCATTCATGGCAGAGGCAATGCATCCGGGTGCTCTGGATAAAAAGGAAAAGGAGCGCATTGCCTTCGGCATGGCAATGACTCAACAATGTCATTACTGCATCGGCATGCATATCCGTGCTTGTAAGCATGCCGGCGTAACAGTCGAAGAAATTATGGAAGTCTGCGGCATTGCAATCATGATGGGGGGTGGCCCGGTACTCACCCATATGGCCGAGGTGGAACGTGCCTTAAACGAGTTTTACCTGGACGAAAACGGCGATCCGATATAATTCGGACGAGTGAGCTGTTTCCCGTTCTGCGGTTGATTTAGCAGAGCGGATTTTTCACGGAATTCCTTACGTTCCTGCAGACTCATCAGTTGACTACCATAGACTGGCGCTTGCTTCTTTTCTTGTGTCTAGTCTGAATCTTGTTCTGCCACCCCGCTAAACAGGGTGAGCAACGCCAAAACTGTAAGCAAAACAGATATTATCAAAGGACTCTTGATCATCGCAGACTCCTATAATACGGGTTGTGACATTTACTGTTATAGCAGACCTCCAAGTAGCGACCAAAAAATCACTTATTTTTTGGACAATTCTCAATCCAATCGTAGGGTGCGCTTGCGCACCATTTACGATTCATC
>CAIRBC010000321.1 GCA_903876685.1 uncultured Nitrosomonadales bacterium
CCGACATTTGACTCATGGGAAGATGCCGCTGGTTTTGTTGAAAAACTAAAAAATGATAATGGACATATGAACTGGTTGCAGATGAGTATGATAAAGTGGTGGAGTAATTTTAAAGAGCGCCTTCCAAGAGAATTTAACCGTGCCGTGAATGCCTGCAGAGTAAATAACTTCTAATCAGTCAGTCAATCAACTACGTTCTCAACACGGGTAAAAATGACAGCAATTCAAAGTTATTAGTATATTTCGTTGTAAATATTTAACGTGAAACTCGCGCAGCGATTCGTACGCTCTCTCGCCCGCTTGCGGGAGAGAGATGGGGAGAGGGAAACGGGCATGGCCGGTTTCATTATCAGGTGTGGCATATTTGCCATGCCCGTTAGTTAACCCTAGCCTACGCAAATTGGCGTGAATTTTGTCATGATCAGAGTTGAACTTCGATAATTGCGAATAAGCAGGTCTTTGATCTGCACCGCACAAGGCGGGTATTTAAATGACACAAAATAATAACTTGTTGGAGGCCATAGAGTTGTTAAATAATGGTCAGACTGAGGCTGCGACGATACTGCTCAAGGCAATTTTAGTACGGGAGCGAAATAACGCTTTGGCACTGTATTCGCTTGCTGCGATCGAGATGAATTCAGGAAATTCTGCTGAGGCACTACAGTTAAGCCGCCGGGGGATCAAGGCTGCCCCTCGATTTTCGCCATTGCATTTTGTCCAGGGTTGCGCCTTGAGTGCGATGGGGAAAAAAAAGGAAGCGTTAAGCAGCTTCAATCTGGCGCTTGCCATTCAACCGGATTATGTCGAAGCCTTGAATACCAGTGGTGTGCTGCTGATAAGCATGTTCAGGCAGCATGAAGCGCTCGAAAGATTTTTCAAGGTTCTGGAGTTAGAACCCAATCACCTGAATGCCTTGGGTAATTGTGCAATATTATTATCCCAGTTGAAGCAGAGTGAGCAGGCGGTCACGATGTTTGAGCGGTTGGTTAAAATTGATCCGGATTATGATTGTGCGCTGGGTCGTCTTTTCCATGAACGTATGCGGATTTGTGACTGGTCTGACTTTCAGACCTTGTCCGAGCAAATTATTATGGGAATACGTACAGCTAGGCAGGTCTGTACACCGCTGGCTTTTATGTCGATTTCGGATATGGCCTGTGATCATTTTCTGGTAGCCAACCAGTTTTTCAGGAGCCATTGCCCGAGGAATGACAAAGCGTACTGGCAAGGCGAACGTTATTGCCATGACAGGATTCGCCTGGCTTATGTGTCGCCAGATTTTCGCGAGCATCCTGTGGGTCATTTGATGGCAGGGGTATTTGAGCAGCATGACAAGTCCCGCTTTGAAACTATTGCCATTTCTTTTGGTATTGATGACCAGAGCAAATTGCGAACGCGTATGCTTGCGTCCTTTGACAGATTCATTGATGTCCGGCACATGGAATCCGAGCAGATCGCCAAATTGATGCGCGACCTGGAAATCGACATTGCGGTAGATATTTGCGGCTATACCTCTGATTCACGAACTGAAATATTTTCCTACCGCCCAACACCCATACAGGTCAATTATCTGGGCTATCCTGGAACCCTGGGTACGGACTATTTTGATTATATTATTGCGGACAGGCAGGTCATTCCGGTAGAACATCAACAGTATTACAGTGAAAAAGTGGTTTATCTACCGGATAGTTATTTACCTACGGATAATAAAGTCAGTATTTCGACGCGGGTACCGATCCGTGGTGAATGTGGTTTGCCAGCTTTAGGTATGGTATTTTGCTCGTTCAGTCATAACCATAAAATTGCACCGCCCCTGTTCGAGGTGTGGATGCGGTTATTGCTGCAAGTACCTGAAAGTGTGTTGTGGTTAATGTCAAGCAGTGAAATCGCTCAGCGTAATCTGCGCAAACAAGCCGAATTGCGCGGGGTAGCGCCTGCCCGGTTGGTGTTTGCGAACCGGGTGCCGTTAATCGAAGATCATCTGGTACGCTATGCGCTCGCCGATTTGTTTCTGGATACTCACCCCTACAATGCTCATACCACGGCTGCAGATGCTTTGATGGCAGGACTGCCGGTGCTGACTTATCAGGGAAATGCCTTCCCGTCGCGCGTGGCGGGTAGTTTGTTGCACGCGGTAGGTATGCCAGAGTTGGTAACGCATACCCTTGAACAGTACGAGGCACTCGCGTTGAAGTTGGCGTTCAGTCCGCAGCTTATCCAGAGTTTGAAGGAGCGTCTGCAGGCGGGTAAAGGAAAGTTGTTTGATACGGAACAGTTTTGCAGGAACCTGGAGTCGGTATATAGGGTGATGTGTGATTGATAATTTGGATTGGCCGGAGGTTATCTAGCACCGAAGATCGCTAATTGCCGTTTCAGGATAGCCTGAATAATTATCCTGATCAGAAATGTGTCGACGACCGCTTAGTGTCGGATAAGCATCGCATGTTGAACTGTCGTATATTTAGCCATGTTTACTGGCTTGCTACGCTGTCTTATAGTGTGTCTCGATTCGCTCGCTGATAAAATATCAAGCCTACACGCTCGATATGAGCCAATAAATTCGGGTTGTCGATTTTCTCCTTCAGTGATAAATCTATTTGATAGGGAATAGTGGACTCTTCCAATTTCCCATTGATTTCAGCTAACAAACGATGATTAAGCGTAGCGCCGATTAAGGTCAGGTCGATATCAGAGCCTTTGCGATAGTTGCCCTTGGCTCTTGAGCCATACAGAATGGCTTTTTCGACAGCGGGGTAGCTGGCCAGAATCGTGCGAACTGTAGCGAGAGTTTGATCTGATAAGCCAAAGTTCGGCATACTTACATTCTTGAATGCATTTCTATTTGCAGAGCAACAAACGAGGAATGGTAGTCGTTGATGATGGTACTGGTCAACTCGTCAGCAAGCTCTTTGTTGTAGGTGTGTGATGAAAGGTTGCGTTTCTCGATCATGTCCATCCAAAGCTCGCCATCATCTATCAACTCGTGTTTGAATGCCTCGCGCACCGCCCCACGCGATCCCACAATACCCTGTATGCCTTCGAATTCGAGGAAATCCTTGAGAACATTCCAGGACAGTTCATGCACGATTTCGAAACCTTGAATAACGCCCTGTTTTTCCAGAGCAGAAAGCAGACGTTGCCGGGAAAGCTCAACCGCCTGTGTCAGTTGATGGAGTGCTTTGCTGAAATTTTCGAAGCGTTGTTGCCAGCGTATGTCTTGCATTTCTTTACTCCTTTACAACAAGGTACGAATATTACCCAATAGTTGCGCACTCTGCATACCTGGAGCCAATATTAATGAGATTTAGGCTAAAAAATTGGCTGACATCATTGAAAATACACTAGAGTATCAGGAGTGGGGGAAATAGCTCTTTAACAGGAAATTACCAGATCTAACTCAAATTCAGCCGCAAACAGCGCGGTCAAATGATAGAAATCATCCAGTTTTGCTGTCGAATGCGGATTCAATGCTTGCCAAACGGCTTTTATCCATACTAATATGAGCCATGCTAAAAAATGATAGGGAATGAAATGTTAATACCTGTTTCTGTTGGAGAAGTGATAGATAAGATTACCATACTTGAAATCAAGCAACAAAGGATCACTGAGCCCGCTAAACTTGCCAATGTATGTGCAGAACTGGCTGAACTTAAGACGGTACTGAGCAGTCATCCGCTGGCATTCGATGGTTTGTCGGCGCTGACAGCCGATTTATTGCATATTAATACGGTGTTGTGGAATATTGAAGATGATATCCGCGAATGCGAAAGGCAAAAGAATTTTGGTTCCGGCTTCGTAGATTTGGCCAGATCGGTTTATCGCAGCAATGATGAGCGTTCGCGCATCAAGCGAAAAATAAATGAAATGACAGGTAGTGCCATCGTAGAAGAAAAAGCTTACAATGACTATTGATGACCTCGTTGATCCGACATAGAAATCTTGGAATAAAATGGCTGTTAGCAGGAAGTGTATAGGCTGGTTCTGCTATTGGGGTCATATCCGGCACCTTGTTGATGGTGCTGTTGGTGTCAAAGAATATAATCCGTGTCCGTGACAAATATCTTTTAATTGACAGGGCGAGTAACTACACCTGTGGAACGTATTGGAGACTCTTAAACATGCATCTGATTCATCGGAAAACTTGCCGCGTTTGTGGATCGACTGCGCTCACCAAAGTCATTGATCTTGGTGAACAGTATTTGCAGGGATCGTTTGTAAAGCCTGGTAAGGAAGTTCCCGCCTCGCGTAAAATTCCTGCTACCCTGGTGCGCTGCGACCCGACTCGTGATGAGAATGCCTGTGGCCTGCTGCAAATGGAGCATACCGTTCCCCCTGAAGTGCTTTATTCTGCTTACTGGTATAGGTCTGGAACCAACGCCACCATGCGGAATCATCTGCAAGGTGTAGCCGAAGCAGCTCAGAGCCTGGTCAAAAAATCGGATGCGCGTGTGCTGGATATCGGTTGTAATGACGGCACCTTACTGAATTTCTACCCTAATACTTTTGAGAAATGGGGGGTGGATCCGTCTGATGTTGCCCAGGAAATACCGCCCCCGATAACGGTGTTGCAGGATATTTTCCCATCCCCTGAATTGTCGCATCGCCTAGGCGAGCAAAGGTTTGATATCGTCACTTCGATTGCGATGTTTTACGACTTGGAGGATCCTATCAGTTTTGTCAAGGGAATACGGAATGTGCTGTCGCCGGACGGCTTGTGGATCTTTGAAATGTCCTATATGCCGCTGATGCTCTCGATGAATTCCTACGACACGATTTGTCACGAGCATCTCGAGTATTACAGCCTTGCCGTTATCGAGCATATTCTAAAAAATGCCGGGATGAAAGTATTTAACGTCACGCAAAACGATATTAATGGCGGCAGTATTTGTTGCTACGCTACTCCTAGCGAAAATTTTGCATTTCGCAAGGAAGCTTTTGATGAGAATCTGAAGGCACTGAGACAGGCCGAGTTTGACCTCGAACTGGATACGGACAAACCCTATAAAAATTTCCAGGATCGCATTAATCTGCATAAGCAGGAGTTGTATGGCTTGATCCTCAAGCTTCGCAAACAAGGTAAACGCATCCATATTTATGGTGCCTCGACCAAAGGAAATACCATTTTGCAATGGTGCGGCATCGACAATCGGTTGATCGAGGTGGCGGCCGAGCGAAATCCGGATAAATATGGTGCACGCACGCTGGGCACAGACATTCCCATCGTCAGCGAAGCCGAGTCGCGTGCCATGAATCCTGATTACTATCTGGTATTGCCCTGGCATTTCAAGGCGGAATTCCTGGAGCGAGAGCAGGAAATGCTGGAGCGAGGCGTGGGGCTAATTTTCCCATTGCCGAATATTGAGGTTATACGGAAGTCGTGACAGTCTGTTTTAACCTGAGAGTCGGTGTCACTGGATGTTGTGCTGCTTGGATTGTGCGACCTTCAGGTGTTTGGTCGAGCATGATTTGAAACTTGAGTGATTCAATAGCTATGGTTAATTCTGCACTCATTGTTCCAGTCAGCATACTCAGATTGAGTTTTGTAATTCGCGCATGAACCTTCAATCCATCAACAGAAGCCCTATTGTAGCAGCGACTTTGGTCGTGACAGATTACACGAATGGGCTCGTGGTTGAGATTGTTCCTGTACGCTGGTTTGCGGAGCACATTTCGGTTGAAAAATTGGCGACAGGAATCCCCTGCAAACAATGTAAATTATGCACGTTCATGGTATAAATTGAATATGTCTAACCCTTTACACACTGGTAAAGTCTTGATATTCGGGGCAAGTGGTCAAGATGGATATTATCTGACTAAACAATGTATTGTTAACGGCCTGGAGCCGATTGGCATTTCACGCAGTGACGGCAACATTGCCGAATTCAGCTTTGTTGAAAATCTGTGTTTGCTGCATAAGCCGGAATATATTTACCATCTTGCCGCCAACTCTACTACGCGCCACGACGCGTTGTTTGAAAACCATGCAACCATTTCTAGCGGAACCCTGAATATACTCGAAGCGGTGCGCATGCATTGTTCCGCTTGCAAAGTCTTCATTACCGGCAGCGGTCTGCAGTTCGTTAATCGCGGGCATCCTATTTCGGAACATGATGAATTCAGCGCTACCAGTCCCTACGCGGTAGCGCGTATTCATACGGTTTTTGCCGCACGTTATTATCGTAGTCTGGGCATACGCAGCTATGTGGGCTATCTGTTTCACCATGATAGCCCCAGGCGTCCGGAGCAGCATGTGAGCGCGATGGTGGCCGCAGCGGCCAGACGTATTGCCGCTGGGGATACTCGTCCGTTGATGGTGGGCGATATGTCGGTGCGCAAGGAATGGGCTCACGCGCGCGATATTGTCGCAGGCATCTGGACACTGGTTAATCAGGACGATATTTATGAAGCCGTCATTGGAACGGGCATCGACTATGCTATTCAGGACTGGATTGAGACCTGCTTCAGTGCAGTAGGTCTGGATTGGCGGGAGCATGTGCAGTCGCGCGAGGGCTTCAAAGCCGAGTATCCAAGACTGGTCTCAGACCCTGCTACTATGTTTGGTTTAGGCTGGCGGCCTAAGGAAACGCTGGCGAGTCTGGCTCGTGAAATGCTGGAACTAAAGTGATGGAACTAAAGTGACGGGAATGAATTTATGATGACTAAACCTGTTGCTGCTTTTGCACAATATGCTATTGCCGTTTTTCATAACCTCGGCGACATACTGTTGTGTACGCCGATTGCACGCCAGTTGAAGGCATCCGATCCGGATTGCTTCATCACCTGGTATTGCGCTGAACGTTATGCCTTGGTGCTTGATAATAACCCGTATATAGACGAAGTCATCGCACTCCAGGCAGAGGATCCGCTGCTGTTGGATGCAAGGATTCCTCAACTTGCTGCAGAAAGGGTCTGGACCCGGTTTTTTAGCCCTGCGCCTTATATGAATATTTATGCCAGCCTGCCGCGTATCGTGGAGGCGGGTATTACTTTACTGGATCTGGTACGAGATGCTGCGGGACTACAGTGGATTGTCCCTTTTATGCCTGTCATGCGGCTTACCGCTGCTGAGGTACAAACAGCCAGAGATTACCGTAATACCTTGCCGGTTGACGCTCCAATGATTCTGGTTGAAACCGAATACGATGCCGATCAGAGCATTTGGGATGCGAATTTTGCCGTTATGTTGATTGACGCATTGCGAGGTATTAATCCGGTTTTTGTATTTACGGCCAAGAACCGTCCGGCTTATCTGGATCAATTGCTGGAACGTTACGACCGGATTTACTGGTGCGATCTGCCGTTTCGGCTGAATGCCGAGTTATTTAATCTTGGTAGTGGCTTCGTTGGTGTGTCTTCCGGAATTTCCACCTTGACCTACAGTACCTGGTGTCGCGACAACATTCCGCGTATTGAAGTCTCGCGTGGAGCGCATTGGAGTGGTTTCCAGCATCAGAATTCCCGCTTGCTTGCCGTTTGCCATACGCCGGAACACTATAGCGATGCACTGAAGTGGTTGGGTGGCTGTATTGAGAGAGTGCCGCCCGGTCCACGCATAGATGCGACCGAGGAAGTCATTGAACATTTGGCGGAGCCGCTCAAGGTGGAGCCGGATATTAGCGTACTTGGTGAAGCACAGACCAGGAAATTGTCGCGTGATCAGGCGCTTCCGATAGCCTTGCAGTATCATCAGTCAGGGCAGTTAGAGCAGGCAGAGCGGATATATCGGGAGTTATTGGAAGTATCAGCTCTGGATTTCGTGGCATTGCACTTGTTAGGGGTAGCACGTTTTCAGCAAGGTGATCTGGCATTGGCGGAGCAATTGTTGTTAAAGGCGCTGACAGTTAATAATTTGACGCCGGAAGCGCATTATAATCTGGCGAATGTTTATGTGGCACAGGGGCGTATTATCGAGGCACGCGCCTGTCTGGTTCATACACTTACGCTAAATCCCGAGTTTTCGCTCGCACAGCAAAAATTGTTGGCGCTTGATTAACGTGAAACACGCGTAGCGACTTACTCCCCCTCGCCCGCTTGCGGGAGAGGGATGGGGTGAGGGAAACGGACATGGCGGTTTCATTACATGGGGTGGCATCATTGCCATGTCCGTTAGACCGGCTTGAAAACTCCCGCGTCGCAATAGTCGTAGTTTTGTAGGATGTGCTGAGATACGAAGTACATCGTTCGCGAATGACCCACAATAATTTTTATGGAGGTCATATTGGGGCGGCTATAGACGTAACCAATTCCACACAGGGTAAATCGGCTGGCGAGTGTTACACTTATGGGGGGGTGGCATCGCTGCACGGTGTGTAGCCATGCCCGTTGGATATTCAAGCGCTACTTTACTGGAAGTTTTATGCCATTTATTATTCTGAATGAGGCCTGTCTCGCCTTTGGTCACGTCGCGCTGCTGGATAAAGCCGATTTTCAACTCGATGAGGGAGAACGCGTCGGGTTGATCGGGCGCAATGGCGGCGGAAAATCGAGCATGATGCGTGTGCTGGCAGGCCAGGCCAGTCTGGTCGACACCAAGCTGGATGATGGTCAGGTATGGCGCGCACCGACCGCGCGCATTTGCTATGTCAGTCAGGAGCCGGTACTTAATCCGGATGAGTCAGTTTTTGATGCAGTCGCGCAGGGTCTGGGAGACTTACGCACGCTGCTGAGTGATTACCATCATGTTTCTCATCAATTAGCGGATCCGGAGGCGGAGGTAGAGGTACTGCTGGAAAAAATGCAGCATTTGCAGACACAACTTGAGGCTCAGGATGGATGGAAGGTTGAGGCGCGCATCGAAACAGCGATTGCCCGGTTGAATCTGGATCCGGATAAGCGGGTAGGGGAGATGTCTGGCGGGCAACGCAAGCGTGTGGCGCTGGCGCAGGCGCTGGTGGCTGAACCGGATGTGCTGATATTGGATGAACCAACTAACCATCTGGATTTTGCTTCTATCGAATGGCTGGAAGGATTGCTGAATAATTTCATCGGCTCGGTATTGTTTGTTACCCATGACCGGCGTTTTCTGGATAATGTGGCCACGCGTATCGTGGAACTGGATCGAGGCAAACTGGCGGGTTTCCCTGGAAATTTCACTGCCTATCAGAAAATCAAGGAACGCATGTTGAGCGATGAGGCAGTGGTGAATGCCAAGTTCGACAAGGTATTGGCGCAGGAAGAGGTGTGGATACGTCAGGGAGTCAAGGCGCGTCGCACTCGCAACGAAGGTCGTGTGTTGCGTCTGGAACAATTGCGTCGCGAACGTGCGGCGCGTCGCGAGAAGCTAGGCAAGGTTGAAATGAATGTGGATGCGGGTGAGCGCTCGGGCAAGCTGGTCGCAGAACTGGATGGGGTCAGCAAGTCTTTCGGCGGACGCAAAATCATTAACAATTTTTCCTGTCGTATCCAGCGCGGCGACAAGATCGGCCTGTTGGGGCCGAATGGCGCGGGCAAGAGTACGCTGCTCAAGCTGATACTCGGTGAATTACAGCCTGATACGGGCTTGGTAAAGCTGGGTACCAAGATTGCGGTGGCGTACTTTGACCAGTTGCGCGAGCAGTTGAATGACGAGGCGACTCTGGCCGATACCATTAGTCAAGGCTCTGATTTTGTTGAAATCGCGGGACAGAAAAAGCATGTGATCAGTTATCTGGGCGATTTTTTGTTCGCACCTGAACGTGCGCGTTCTCCGGTCAAGAGTTGCTCTGGGGGAGAACGTAACCGATTGCTACTGGCACGCCTGTTTACTCAACCGGCCAATGTGCTGGTGCTGGACGAGCCGACTAATGATCTGGACATAGAGACGCTGGAATTGCTGGAAGAATTGCTGGCGAATTACGATGGCACATTGTTTCTGGTCAGCCATGACCGGGCCTTTCTCGATAATGTGGTGACGCAGGTGATTGCTTTCGAAGGTGAGGGCAAGCTGATTGAATATGCAGGTGGCTATGAGGACTGGGTGCGCGTCAAAAAATACCAGGCCTCAGTTGTGCCTGCGGCCGTAACTGCTGCCAAACCTGTCGTTATGGTGGCTGAAAAACCTAAAACGGTCAGCAAACTCAGCCATAAGGAACTACAAGAACTGGCAGCCTTGCCCGCACGCATCGAAGTATTGGAGCGCGAGCAGATAGGCATTGCAGCGCACCTGGCCGATGGTACACTCTACCGTACCGATGCCAGGCGTGCCAAACAACTGGCCACACGCAGCGAACAAATCGAGTCTGAAATCATGGCGATCATGACGCGCTGGGAAGAGTTGGAACTGCGCTCTTGAGTTGCGCTTGAAATAGCACTTTCAAGGTAATTACTAGCCCCCCCTATAAAAAATCAAAAATAATTTAAAAAGTAATTGACTGTTTTTTTGAGGGTGTTTAAAGTGATTTTGCACCTCTCATATATGTTGTCTCAGCAACAAAGCAATATCGGCCGTTGGTCGATTTAAAGGGTGTCACTGTCAATCTCCATCATTTTTTCTAAAGTAACGCCTTCCAGGTACCTTAATATCGCTCGAAAAAACGCATGTTATCATTCGGTTATTCGAAACGATGACATGGATTATGGCAAGTCTGGACAAAACCTCGGTACGCGCCCAGGTCGATAAACTCAAACAGGA
>CAIRBC010000322.1 GCA_903876685.1 uncultured Nitrosomonadales bacterium
ATAATTATTTAATAATATGATTTTATAAATAAATTGTCGTTTATGGGACGATATTAAATCCTTAAAAACATAAAATCCTCCTGATACAACGGGTGGTGAGACGCTGCATAAGCTGATTTGAATTTATTAATGATGCAGAGGGGATATTGATGGGTTTGGGACCGATAATGCTGGATCTTGCGGGGTTGAGTCTGACAGCGGAGGATGAGCGGCGACTCAGGCATCCTCTAGTCGGCGGAGTGATACTGTTTACGCGCAATTATGCCTCTCCAGGACAGTTGCAAGCGTTGACTGAAGCAATTCATGCGGTGCGCAGCCCTACCTTACTGATAGCGGTTGATCATGAGGGGGGGCGGGTACAGCGTTTTCGCGAAGGTTTTGCAAAAATTCCCGCGATGCGTGAACTTGGTAAAATCTGGGATACCCATCCGCACCGTGCTCGTCATCTGGCTCAACAAACAGGCTATGTGCTGGCAGCCGAGTTACGCGCCTGTGGCGTGGATTTTAGTTTTACACCGGTGCTGGATGTAGACCATGGGCAAAGCAGCGTGATCGGCGACCGCGCCTTTCATAGCAACCCGCAGGCAATTGCCGAATTGGCGCACAGCCTGTTGCTGGGCTTGAGGCAGTGCGGGATGCACACGGTAGGTAAGCACTTTCCCGGACATGGCTTTGTGACCGCCGATTCTCATCTGGCGATTCCGGTGGATGAGCGCAGCTTTGTTGATATTGAGATGAACGATTTAATTCCGTTCAGACGCATGGTGAGCTACGGCCTTGCTGCGGTGATGCCGGCGCATGTCATTTATCCTAAAGTCGATTCGCGTCTGGCCGGATTTTCGCCAGTCTGGTTGAAGACGATATTGCGCGGTCAGTTGGGTTTCGAGGGTTGCATTTTCAGCGATGATCTGAGCATGGAAGGGGCGAAGGCCGAAGGTGGCATCGTAGCCCGTGCACAGGCGGCACTCAAGGCTGGATGTGACATGGTACTGGTATGCAATAATCCGCAAGCGGCGGACGAATTGCTGAAGAATCTGCAATTCGAGATGCCCGTTACCAGTCGCGCACGTTTGGTACAAATGCGCGGCAAGCCACACCCGCAATCTGCTGCGATGCTGCGCACTCAACCCGCTTTCCTCAAGGCGCTTGAGGAAGTAGCCGGTATCGGCATCGGCAACGCGGAATTGCTGTTAACATGAAAGTTGCACAACAAATTATGACCTGGTTCAGAGCATGACTTTGCTATTTAGCGCCTGGCTTGAGATAATCTGCTACCAATGATAAATATGGTTCCCGTTATGAGTGAGTTACAAGCAGCCTTGCTGGCTATCGGTTTCGGCGTGATCGTCGCGGTGTATATATTCGGCTGGTGGCAGCAGCGGAAATACCGGCGCAAGTTCGGCGAGGCATTCAAGGGTAATCATGCGGATCCGCTGTTCCAGTCGCCGCCTGAGCCGGAGCCTGTGGTCGAGCATGTGCTGGATGTGAACCAGGCGCTAGAGATCGAGCAGGTTCCAGAAGTTGAGCCGATATTGCCAGAAGAAATTCCGCCAAAATCGGTATTGGTGCCCGAAGTAGCTTCCCCTCCGGACAGACCCTGTATGCTACTGGAAGCCGAAAGCGATTTCATCATTGAATTTAATCCGGTGGAACCCAGTCCTGCTTCCGTACTGGGTGGTCTCTGGCAGCGCAAATTTGATTTTGGCAAGCCAGTGCATATTTGTGGCTTGAAGTTGAATACTCAGCAATGGGAACGCGCCATTGCAGAAAATCAGTCGCTTTATTCCAGTTTTAAAATCGCCTTGCAACTGGTGGATCGTAATGGTCCGGTTAGTGCCGCAAAACTGGGGGATTTTCGCGATCTGGTATTGGGGGTAGCTAGAGCGGTCAAGGCAGCTACCCGCGTACCCGATATCATCCAGAGCCATTATCGCGCCACCGAACTGGATGCCTTCTGTGCCGAAGTGGATCAGATGGTCGGTATCAATCTGCTTCCACCCGGCGACCGCTTATTGCCGGGTGTCGTGATTGCACAAGCGGCAGCGAGGCACGGCATGAAACTGGATGCCGATGGCGCGTTTCATTTGCCGGATGAGCAGGGGCATAGTCTCTATACCTTGATTAACCGGGATGCGATGCCTTTCCAGCATCACACCTTGCAATCCTTCAGCTCCAAAGGCGTTACCTTGTTGCTCGATGTGCCGCGCGTAGCTCATCCGGCAGCTCAGTTCGATTGCATGGTAAAACTCGCCCGCGAACTGGCTGTCGAGTGGCAGGTCAACATGGTGGATGACCATCGAGTGGCCTTGACTGAACCTGGACTGGCGCTTATTCATGAGCAGATTACCGCAGTTGAGATCAAGATGCGCGATAATGGTATCGCCTCGGGTAGCGTGCTGGCGCGTCGGCTGTTCATTTGATGGAAATTCAGGCGCGAGCAGCACAATTGCGTTTGGCTCTCGAACGCTATGCACACGCTTATTATGTACTGGATGCACCGCTTATTCCGGATGCGCAATACGACCAGCTGTTTGTCGAGTTGCAAGAAATTGAATTACAGCATCCGGAACTGGCTTTTGCCGATTCTCCTACACAGCGTATCGGCGGCAAGCCTCTGGAGAGCTTCACAGCCGTCAGGCATGCGACTCCCATGTTGTCGATACGCACTGAAACCGATATCAGCGATGCGGGTGCGCTGGCTTTCGATGCCAGGGTACGGCGTGAACTGGCTTTGACGGATGCGTTAGTTGAATATATCTGTGAATTGAAATTTGACGGCCTGGCAATAAACCTGCGTTACGAGCAGGGCCTGCTGATGCAGGCATCCACGCGCGGCGATGGTGAATCTGGTGAGGATGTGACGCAAAATATCCGCACTATCCGTTGTATCCCCTTGCATCTGTTGGATTGCACCGCATCGGTGATCGAGGTGCGCGGCGAAGTCTACATGGCGCGTGCCGCTTTTGAACATTACAACGATCACCAGCGCGAAGCTGGTCTGCCGGCACTGGTTAATCCGCGCAATGCGGCGGCCGGTGGTATCAGGCAGCTCGATCCTCAGTTAGCGGCAAAACGACGGTTGTCTTTTTATGCTTATGGCCTGGGAGAAGTTCAAGGCTGGGATTTACCACAAACGCACAGTGAGCTGCTTAGTTCACTAGCCACCTTGGGTCTGCCAGTCTGTGCCGAACGGGCGGTAGTGCAGGGCGCTGCGGGTCTGGTGACCTTTCATCAGCGCATCGCAGGCTGCCGGGATAGTCTGGGGTTTGATATAGACGGCGTGGTCTACAAGGTTAATAGTCTGGAATTGCAGCGGCGGTTGGGCTTTGTCTCGCGCGAACCGCGCTGGGCGGTTGCACACAAGTTTCCGGCAGAAGAACAGCTTACCGTGGTGCGCGACATCGAGATTCAGGTAGGTCGCACCGGCAAGTTGACACCGGTGGCCAAGCTGGTTCCGGTTTTCGTTGGCGGCACCACAGTATCCAATGCCACGTTGCACAACGAGGATGAGACCCGGCGTAAAGATGTGCGTATCAATGATACGGTGATCGTGCGCCGCGCAGGGGACGTGATCCCTGAAGTGGTCGGCGTGGTATTGGAAAAACGTCCGGAAAATGCAGGCGAGGTTTTTGACCTGTACCAGCAGTTGCAAGGCAAGTGTCCGGTATGCAGCAGTGCGATCGTCAGGGAGCAGGGGAGTGCGCACTGGCGCTGTACCGGCGGCCTGTTTTGTCCCGCACAGCGCATCCAGGCGCTATTGCATTTTGCCGGACGCCGTGCGATGGATATCGATGGCTTGGGTGACAAGCTGGTGATGCAACTGGTGGAAGCGAACATCGTTGCCACTCCGGCGGATCTTTATAAACTGGAGTTGGCGGGTGTCGCAGCCCTGGCGCGCATGGGTGAAAAATCTGCGTTAAATTTGCTGGAGGCAATCACCCACAGCAAAAATACCACACTGGCACGTTTTATTTATGCGCTGGGTATACTGAATGTCGGTGAAGCCACCGCAAAAGCGCTGGCAGTGGCTTATGGCGTTCTGGATAAACTGATGGAAGCGGATCTAGCCAGTCTGCAGCAAGTGCCGGATGTAGGGCCGATAGTGGCACAAAGCATCGTCGCCTTTTTTGCCGAGCCGCATAACCGTGAGGTGATCGCCCAGTTGCGTGCCAGCGGCATAACTTGGCTTGAAGATGAGCCCAAGCCACGCGAAAAATTGCCTTTCAGCGGCAAAACCTTTGTGTTGACCGGCACCCTTGCCGCTTTAAGTCGTGATCAGGCCAAGGCTGCGCTGGAAGCACTGGGTGCAAAGGTGGCGGGCAGTGTATCCAAAAAAACCGATTATGTGGTCGCTGGAACAGAGGCAGGCAGTAAACTTGAAAAGGCGCGCCAACTGGGTGTGGCGGTGCTTGATGAGCCGCAATTTTTGAAACTTTTGGAGAACTTATGAAAACAATCACCAAGGCAGTCTTCCCGGTAGCCGGCATGGGCAGCCGTTTTTTACCGGCCACCAAGGCTAGCCCAAAGGAAATGATGCCGATCGTCGACAAGCCATTGATCCAGTATGCGGTAGAAGAAGCCGTTGCGGCCGGTATCACCGACATGGTGTTCATCACCGGACGCAACAAACGCGCGATCGAGGATCATTTTGACAAGGCCTATGAACTGGAAGCCGAGCTTGCGATGCGCGACAAGGTAGAATTACTGCGTCTGGTTCGGGAAGTCATCCCCGCGCATATCAATTGCATCTACATCCGTCAGGCCGAGCCGCTGGGTTTGGGACATGCCGTGCTATGCGCTGCGCCGGTGGTGGGTGAGGAGCCGTTTGCGGTGATTTTGGCGGACGATCTGATCGATGGCGAGATTGCCATTATGAAGCAGATGGTGGATGTCTTTGGCGAGCATCAATGTTCGATATTGGGCGTGCAAAATGTGCCGCGTGCTCAGACTCGCCAGTATGGTATCGTGGACAGCACGCCGATCTCGGATGCGCTGGAACAGGTGCGTGCGATCGTCGAAAAGCCCAAGCCTGAAGTGGCTCCTTCGACACTGGCGGTGGTGGGGCGCTATGTCTTGACACCGCGCATATTTCACCATCTGAAAAATGTGCAGGCAGGGGCGGGTGGCGAGATTCAGTTGACCGATGGGATTGCCGCGCTGATGCAGGAAGAGAAAATGCTGGCTTATCGCTTCAACGGCATACGCTATGATTGTGGTGCGAAATTGGGATATTTGCAGGCGACGGTGGCTTTTGCGCTGAAACACCCGGAACTGTGCGAGGATTTTGCTGACTATTTGCGCAATCTGAAAGTATGATTGATCCGCTACGCGCTCGAGCACTGTTAGGGCAGGCGGAATTACTTTATTCTGAAACCGAGGTACAGGCCGCCTTGCAGCGACTGGCGCAGCAACTGAATAGCGTGTTTGTGGATCAGCATCCGCTGCTGTTATCGGTGATGGGCGGGGCTGTGGTATTTACCGGACAATTGCTGCCGTTGCTGAATTTTCCGCTGGATTTTGATTATGTGCATGTGTCGCGTTACGGCGACGGAAAGTTGGGCGGAGCGATGCACTGGAAGGTCGAGCCGCGCGAAAATGTACGCGGCCGCACGGTGCTGGTGCTCGATGATATACTCGATGAAGGTCATACCCTGGCTGCACTGAAGCAACGTGTAATGGCGCTGGGGGCTGCCAGGTTTTACAGTGCGGTATTCGCCGACAAGCAACATGGCAGAATAAAACCGCTACAGGCCGATTTTGTAGGCATTGATTTGCCGGATCGCTTTGTATTCGGCTATGGTATGGATATCGAAGGGGCCTGGCGTAATTTGCCTGCCATTTATGCTTTACCCGTCATTGTTGCTTTAAAGGAACGCTGATTATGCTGGCAATCATAGGCGGTCGTGGAATGACCGAACTGGCAAATTTGCACATCACCCATCGACAGGTGATGCGTACCCCTTATGGAGAGCCTTCAGGTGCTTTTCTGTTTGGTATGCTGAACCAGCATCAGGTGATCTTTCTGGCGCGCCATGGTTATGGGCACACAATTCCGCCACATCTGGTGAATTATCGTGCCAATCTCTGGGCGTTACGCGAGCAGGGAGTGAGTAATGTCATTTCGATCGCGACGGTGGGCGGGATACGCGCCGATTTGACACCCGGTGTGATTGCCGTACCTGATCAGATCATCGATTACACCCATGGTCGGGATGCTACTTTTTATGATACCCGCGATGCGGTTTATATTAACGCCAATTTCGCCTTGCCCTTTTGTCCTGAATTGCGCACGCGTATTTTACAGAGTGCTGCGCTGGTGCATCACCCTGCCCGGGATGGGGGTGTTTATGCGGCAACCCAGGGGCCGCGCCTGGACAGTATCGCGGAAATAAATCGTTTTGAGCGCGATGGTGCAGACATGGTCGGTATGACCGGCATGCCGGAAACTGCATTGGCAATGGAGTTGCAACTAAAGTACGCGATTCTGGCGGTGGTGGTCAATCATGCGGCAGGACGCGGCAATAATCAGCAGGGAGTCAACATGGAACAGGTCAACGTCACGGCGGTTGCCGCGATGGAACGGGTGCGCAGCATCCTGGAGTGCGTGGTGAGTTGCGATGGCAATTAGACCGATATTGCGCATGGGTGCCGCGAGCCTGTTTGGGCGTGCGGAAGTAGTGAAAGATTTTTCAGCCTTGCCAGCGTTGATTGCGGATATGCGAGATACCATGCAAGCCACACAAGGTGTAGGGCTCGCTGCACCACAAATTGGGGTGAACTTGCGACTGGTGATTTTTGGCGTACCAGACGGAAAAAATCCGCGTTATCCGGATGCTGGAACAGTGCCGGAAACGGTCTTGATCAACCCGGTGATCACGGCGCAGGATGAGGTTATCGCGGCGGGTTGGGAAGGCTGTTTGAGTCTGCCTGGCTTGCTGGGTCTGGTGCCGCGCTTCCAGAATATCCGCTATCAGGGAGTAGATCTGCAGGGAAATGTAATCGACCGGCTGGCTAGTGGCTTCCATGCGCGTGTGGTGCAGCACGAATGTGATCATCTGGACGGCATTTTATATCCGATGCGGATGAAGGATCTGAGCCGGTTTGGCTTTAAGGAAGAACTTTTTCCCACCCAGCAGCCGTCAGCCGAATAGCGTGCAATTCGCTACAGACTCGCTAGTCAGTTGAAAAAAATTGCGCGAAAAATGCAGCAGCAGCTGGCGAAAATGCTGGCTTGGGCAACCGACTCAGAGGACGGCAAGCCTTATGTCATCGAGAGCGACGGAATCCTGGCGCTGCATTTCGATCAGTTTTCGATACAAAGCGAAATGTGTATCGCCAGACCCGATGAACTGGTTATTGACTATACCCGAGTCATGATGAGCTTCTTGTTGCTGGCACCGGCACCCGGGCACATCGCCATGATCGGCTTGGGCGGCGGTTCGCTGGCGAAATATTGTTACCGCTATTTGCCCCAGGCAGAAATCCGCGTGATCGAGACTGATCCGGAGGTCATTGCCTTGCGCCGCGAGTTTGCAATCCCGGAAGATGATGTGCGCTTCCGGGTGTTGACTGGTTGTGGCGCGCAATGGGTCGCTCAGATCACCGGTCAGCTGGATGTGTTAATAGTGGATGGCTATGATACTGATGGCTTGCCCGCCCCATTAAGTAGTCAGGCGTTTTATGAGGATTGCTTTAGCTCCCTGGCAGATCACGGCATTCTGGTCGTCAACCTGTGGAGTGGCTACCCGCATTATGCTGACTATCTGGCACGCATTCAGCATAGTTTTGGCGGAAATACGCTGATCGTTGCGGCTGAAGTCAATCAGGTGGTCTTCGCCGTGAAAAACAGCCCGTTCCCGCCTAGCGCATCCACGCTGCGACAACATGCCAGGTTACTTGATTTAAGTCATCCGTTAAATTTTCAGGCGAAAGCCAGGCAGTTGATTCGAGCATTGTCGCCCCGTGCAAGCTGATTTTTTACTGCTAAACGACAAAAAAATATAATTTTGGTTCCGGCTTGTGCCGCTTATGAATATATAATTGCGTACCATTTAAACTAGGAGTTTTTGACATGACGCTGAACCTGTTCAACACCCGCCAGCAATTTTCGCTGGCTAACGGCAAACAAGGCACGCTGTATTCATTGCCTGCATTGGAGGCTGCCGGAGTCGGCAATATTTCTCGACTGCCGGTATCGATACGGATTGTTCTGGAAGCGGTGTTGCGCAATTATGATGGCAAGAAGATCACCGAAGCCCATGTGCGCCAGTTGGCTGGCTGGCAACCCAATGCCTCACGCACCGAAGAAATCCCTTTTGTGGTGGCGCGTATCGTGTTGCAAGACTTCACCGGCGTGCCGTTGTTGGCTGATCTGGCCGCCATGCGCGATGCGGCTGCCACTCAGGGCAGCGATCCCAAGATTATCGAACCACTGGTGCCGGTCAATCTGGTAGTAGATCACTCCGTGCAGATTGACTATTACAACCGCCCGGATGCGTTGAAACTCAATATGGAGCTGGAATTCGAGCGCAATAACGAGCGTTACAAATTCCTGAAATGGGGTATGCAGGCTTTTGATACCTTCAAGGTGGTGCCACCCGGCATCGGTATCGTGCATCAGGTTAACCTGGAATATCTGGCACGCGGCGTGCAACAGAAGGATAGCGTCTATTATCCCGATACTCTGGTCGGCACCGACAGCCACACCACCATGATCAATGGCATCGGCGTGGTGGGCTGGGGCGTGGGCGGCATCGAGGCTGAAGCCGGCATGCTGGGTCAACCGGTTTATTTCCTGACACCGGACGTGGTCGGCGTACATCTCAAAGGCAAGTTGCCCGAAGGTGTGACGGCAACCGATCTGGTGCTGACCGTCACCGAATTGCTGCGCCGTCAGAAGGTGGTCGGCAAATTTGTCGAGTTCTTTGGCGAAGGTGCCGTGGCACTGACCATTCCTGATCGCGCGACACTGGCCAACATGGCACCTGAATATGGCGCGACCATGGGTTTCTTCCCGGTGGACGATGTGACCGTGGACTTTATGCGCTATACCGGGCGTACCGACGCAGAAGTGGATTCCTTCCAGGCTTATTTCAAGGCACAAAACTTGTTCGGCATTCCAGCGGCAGGCAGCATCGATTACAGCAATGTCGTCGAACTAGACCTGGCGTCGATCGTACCCTCGCTGGCAGGTCCGAAGCGTCCACAGGATCGCGTTGCCCTTTCCGCAATGCACAACACTTTCAATACCCTGTTTTCCAAACCGATTGCAGAAAATGGCTTCAATCGTCCTGCCACAGAACTGGGCAAGCGTTTTTCCATGGGAGAGGCAGATATTGGCAACGGCGACGTACTGATTGCCGCGATCACTTCCTGCACCAACACTTCCAATCCTGGCGTGCTGCTGGCCGCCGGCTTGCTGGCGAAAAAGGCAGTCGCCAAGGGACTGAGCGTGAAGCCGCATATCAAGACTTCGCTGGCACCCGGATCGCGGATCGTTACCGAATATCTGACCAATGCGGGTCTGCTTGAACCGCTGGGCAAACTGGGTTTTGGTCTGGCGGCTTATGGCTGCACCACCTGTATCGGCAATTCCGGTCCGCTGGATCCGAAGGTCGAGGAAACTATTGTCGCGAACGAGTTGATCGCTGCCGCCGTGCTGTCAGGCAACCGCAATTTCGAGGCGCGCATTCACGCCAATATCAAGGCTAATTTCCTTGCCAGCCCGCCACTGGTGGTCGCTTATGCGATTGCAGGCCGGGTCAATATCGATCTTTCCACGGAATCATTGGGCACCGGCAGCGATGGCAAGCCCGTTTACTTACGCGACATCTGGCCGAGCAGCGCAGAAGTGCATGAGGTGATGAAGTTTGCCGCAGATCCTTCCATTTATCATAAGCTGTATGGCGATCTGACCCGCGACCTGCCCTTGTGGAACAATATACCTTCGACGGCCGGTACCCGTTATCAGTGGGATGATTCCACCTACATCGCACGTCCGCCGTTCTTTGATGAATTCAGCATGCAGGCCGCCAGCATCGTCGAAATCCGCAAGGCCAAAGCACTGGCCATGTTTGGCGATTCGGTCACTACCGACCATATCAGCCCGGCTGGCAGTTTCAAGGCAACCACACCGGCAGGCAAGTATCTGCAAGGTCGTGGCGTTGAAGTCAAGGATTTCAACAGCTATGGCGCAAGGCGCGGCAACCATGAGGTGATGATGCGCGGCACCTTCGCCAATGTGCGTATCAAGAACCTGATGTTACCGGCAAAAGCAGATGGCGGGCGTATCGAAGGCGGCTATACGCTATATAACGGTGAACAGGTAGCGATTTACGATGCAGCAATGGGCTATATTGCCGACGGTACGCCTACGGTGATTTTTGCCGGTGAAGAATATGGCACCGGCTCCAGTCGCGACTGGGCGGCAAAAGGCACGGCGTTGCTGGGTGTGAAGGCCGTGGTCGCAAAATCTTTTGAACGTATCCACCGCAGCAATCTGGTCGGCATGGGCGTATTGCCGTTGCAATTCAAGGGAGATGCCGATGTGGCTGCCTTGAAACTGAATGGCGATGAAACCTTTGATATTCTGGGCATCGACGAGAATGTCAAGCCGCAACAGGATGTGACGCTGGTCATCACCTCACGCGATGGAAGCACTCGTCAGGTGCAGTTGCTGTTGCGTATTGATACACCAATAGAAGTAGACTACTACCGTCATGGCGGAATACTGCCCTATGTATTGAGGGAACTGGTCGGGAAGTAAGCAGGGTAGGGTGGATAGCGCTGCGGCTTTATCCACCCTGATTTTTATCAGGCGCAGCTGCTATTAGCCGGCGCCTGATTTTTCGGAAAAATCGTGAGTTTCATTTTTTAGCGTGATCTTTTACGCATTCAATGCCTGTTTCAATTCTGCATTAGAGGCTCAGCATACTCGGCTTTAACAGCAGGAAACTATTACCCTAATGTCTTAAATATACTTATGAATCTAATCATTCAGGCTCTCAACCCTGTCGCAGAAAACCATCTAATCACTCTCGCAGGATTAACCAAAGCGGTCAGGCGCGAGCAATTGGCGCTCAACGCCTGGCGACTCTTAGACGCACAGGCACATCCCGACATTGCCGGCTATTGCCTCGAACATCAGCTGGATTATGGCTTCGTGCCAGCGGCTCGTTCGCTGCAGGATTTTGGTTTGGTGGTGATGGATATGGATTCCACCCTGATCACCATCGAGTGTATCGACGAAATTGCCGATATGCAGGGGCTTAAGCCTCAGGTAGCGGCGATTACCGAGGCAGCGATGCGCGGCGAACTGGATTTTGCCGCAAGCCTGCGTCGTCGCGTGGCACTGCTGGCAGGCTTGGAGGTGCAGGCGTTGCAGCGGGTTTATGAGGAGCGTCTTGGTTTATCCAGGGGGGCTGAACTGATGCTGACAGCGCTGCAGGCACGCGGCATTAAAATAATGCTGGTATCCGGCGGCTTCACTTTTTTCACGGAACGTCTGAAACAGCGGTTGGGGCTGGATTTTACCCATGCCAACACGCTGGAGATTATCGACGGCAAGCTTACCGGTCGGGTGCTGGGCAGTATCCTCGACGCGCAGGGCAAGGCTGATTTACTGCTGAAAATCAGCAGTGAACTGGGGCTTTCAGCCGCGCAGGTGATCGCGATGGGTGACGGTGCTAATGATCTTAAAATGATGGCGCAGGCAGGTATCAGCATTGCCTTTCACGCGAAGCCTGTAGTACGGGAAAAGGCCAGTTACGCACTGAATTTTGTGGGTCTGGATGGTCTTTTGCCGCTGCTCGGGAATGCCGCTTGAGTATACCCTTTTAACTGAGATATGATTTGTTTCAGGAACTGCACTGCTGTGGGATAATGACCGGATGAATTCTTCTATGCTTCATGGTTTAAACCCCGAACAACAGCAAGCTGTTACCCTGCCGCAACAATCCGCGCTGATTCTGGCGGGTGCCGGTAGCGGCAAGACGCGCGTGCTGACTACGCGCATCGCTTATCTGATCACTACTGGTGCGGTCAGTCCGCATGGCATACTGGCGGTGACTTTTACCAACAAGGCGGCCAAAGAGATGGTGGTGCGTCTGTCATCCCTGTTGCCGATTAATACGCGTGGCATGTGGATCGGCACGTTTCACGGGTTGTGCAATCGCCTGTTGCGTGCGCATTATCGTGAGGCGAATCTGCCGCAGGCCTTTCAGATTCTCGATAGCAGCGATCAACTATCCGCCATCAAACGCCTGATGAAGTTGATGAATGTCGATGATGAAAAGTATCCGCCACGCGAGCTGCAAAATTTTATCAGTTCCAGCAAGGAGCAGGGACTGCGTGCGCATGAAGTGGAAGCCTATGATATGCATACACGGCGCAAGGTAGAAGTTTTCGCGGAATATGATACGCAATGCCAACGTGAAGGGGTGGTGGATTTTCCAGAGTTATTGCTGCGCAGTTTTGAATTGTTGTCGCGTAATGCCCCGTTGCGCGAGCATTATCAGGAGCGCTTCAAACATATATTGGTGGATGAGTTTCAGGATACCAACAAACTGCAATACCAGTGGCTGAAGCTGCTGGCAGGAAGTAAAAATGTGTTGTTTGCGGTGGGCGACGACGACCAGTCAATTTATGCCTTCAGAGGTGCCAATGTAGGCAATATGCAGGAATTGACTAAAGATTTCCATATAGAATCGGTCATCAAACTGGAACAGAATTATCGCTCGCACGGTAACATCCTCGATGCCGCCAATGCGCTAATCAGCAATAACCGTAACCGTCTGGGCAAGAATCTATGGACGGCCGAGCATGGCGGTGAGTTGCTGCGCGTCTACGAAGCCCCGACCGATGTGGAAGAGGCAGGCTTTGTGATCGGCGAAATTCAACAGTTGAAACTGGAGGGGATTAATCTCAAGGAAATTGCGTTGCTGTATCGCTCCAATGCACAGTCCAGAGTGCTGGAACATGCCCTGGTCAGCGCCGGTCTGGCGTACCGTGTATATGGTGGTTTGCGTTTTTTCGAGCGTCAGGAAATCAAACATGCGTTAGCTTATTTGCGCTTGATGGAAAATAGCGGGGATGATAATGCGTTGTTGCGCATTATCAATTTTCCAACACGCGGCATCGGTGCGCGCAGCATAGAGCAATTGCAAGAGGCGGCTAAATTGCATAACACCCCCATTTATGATGCGGCGGCGCGCTCCGGCGGCAAGGCGGTCGCTTTTGTAGCCTTGATCGAAAGTCTGCGCGACGCGACGCGCGCCTTGGCTCTGCCTGAAATCATCGATCATGTGTTACAGCATAGCGGACTGCTTTCGCACTATCAGAATGAACCCGGGTCAAAGCAGCGCGAGGCGCAAGAGCGACTGGAAAATCTGAACGAATTGCTCAATGCAGCGACAATGTTCGTGCATGAGAATGAAGATGACAGTCTGACAGCCTTTCTGGCTCATGCCTCGCTGGAATCGGGCGAACATCAGGCGGGCGATCAGGACGATGCGCTGCATCTGATGACGGTACATGCCGCCAAGGGCCTGGAATTTCATACTGTGTTTATCACCGGATTGGAGGACGGGTTGTTTCCGCACCAGAACAGCCAGAAAGAGGATGGCGGTCTGGATGAGGAACGGCGTCTGATGTATGTTGCGATCACCCGTGCCAGACGCCGCCTTTATCTTTCTTTCGCACAGCGGCGCATGTTACATGGTCAGGTGAATTACGGTATCGCATCGAGTTTTTTGCACGAACTTCCTGAAGGTTTACTACATTGGTTGTCGCCTGCAGCGCGTGCCAATTATCAATCCGTTCCCTTTCAATCGCCGCGACCCGACAGGCTGGTCAGAGGCGTGGAACCTGAATCTGGAATGATCAGAGTAGATCGCGGTGGTGCCTGGCGCATCGGTCAGCGCATCTTCCATCAGAAGTTTGGCGAGGGTGTCATTACCGGTGTGGAAGGTGGCGGTGCGGATGCACGCGTGCAGGTCAATTTCAGGCATGCCGGCAGCAAATGGCTGGCGCTTGAATATGCGAAGCTCACCGCGCTGTGAAGCACGCACTCAATATCTCTGCATTTTTCAATTATATTTTAATAAATACAGGTAGATAGAGTTTTTTCAGGGGTTGAAAATATCCTGGTCGGGTGTAAAAATATCTTTTTCCGCAACCGGTTGATCCTCTTCTTTTATGGCAGGAAATATATCGCAGTAGCAGGCATACAGCGAAGTGAACATCAGCGGTAACAATACCACCCAACCGAGAAACTTGGGGATGCTGGCAAGCAGTCCCAGCAGCATGAATATAGCACTATAAACCGTCATCGCGCCGATATTCAAGACAAAAGCGCGCAGACTCAGTTTCATTGCAGCAATTGGCGTGGCGTTGTTGAAAAAAACCAGCAGAGGGGCGAATTGCATGGCCATCAGCAGTATGCTGAACAGCGTGAAGCCCAGTAAGATGGCCATTCCAGCACCCGCAACCGCCTGTACGATAAGCTCCGGATTGGCGACGGGTTCGTTGTTCATCAGTATACCGACCAGCGTCGCGCCGCCAACCATGATCATCGCGCCAAAATCAGGTATTGTCCAACCAGTGCGATGCCACCCAGTGAGACCAGTTGCGAGGTCTGATGCTGGAAGCCGCTGAACAAGTGTGCCAGTTCCAGTTCTTCGCCTTGTTCGAGTGCCCGGCAGCCACACATCAGTCCAACCAGTAGCGTAGGCAGCAACAAGCTGACCAGCGGTTCGCCGATGACCGGAACGGCTGATAATCCAGCCACTGCCATGATGCAGATAAGCAGCAGTACTATCCATAACAGCGGCGCTTTCATGAACAGCGTGTAGCCTTGTTTTATCCATTTCCAGCCTTGAGCAGGCGGCAATTGTTGCGGGTTCATATGGGCTCCAGCCAGACCGGACTAGTCGTGGCAATGTGATTTTTCAAGATACGTTCGAAGTGTACAGGGTCGTGCGCATGGATCAACTCGCCCTCGGTGGGCAAATAGAGATCATGCAGGCGCGACAGCCAGAAGCGCAAGGCACCTAGACGCAACATCAGTGGCCAGGCTGCCTGCTCACCGGGTAGTAACGGGCGCATGGCGTGATAGGCGTGTAAAAATTGGCGGGTGCGAAACTCATCCAGCAACCCGTCCGGATTCATGCACCAGTCGTTGACGGTAATCGCTACGTCATACAGCAGCGCATCGCTGCACGCGTAATAAAAGTCGATTAGTCCTCCGACACGGTCATCGAGCAGCAGCACATTGTCGCGGAACAGGTCTGCATGGATTACGCCCTGCGGGAGCATCGACCAGTTTTGCGCTGCATGCAAGGCGATCTCGCTGTCCAGCAAGGTCGCCTGCGTCGCATTGAGGAATGGTCGCACCAAAGGGGCAGTCGCTCCGCGCCATGCTTTACCGCGTGCGTTAGGCATGATCTGGCTGAAGCTTTGTCCTGCGGTATGCATTTGCCCCAGCATCGCACCCATTGCCACGCACTGAGACAGTTCCGGATGAATAGCGGATTTGCCACTCAGACGGCTGACAATGCAGGCTGGCTTGCCGCAAAGCTCACCCAGAAACTGGTTATGCCGGTTCGCCACCGGACTGGGGCAGGGTATACCGTGCCGAGACAGATGCGCCATCAGGTTGAGGTAAAAAGGCAACTCGTCGCGGGTCAGTTTCTCGAATAACGTGAGCACGAAGCGACCATTGCCGGTGGTGACAAAAAAATTGGTGTTCGATATTCCAGAGGCGATGCCTTGTAATTCCAGTAATTGACCCAGAGAATAATTTTTGAGCCAAGCGGCCAGCTCCGCTTCCGTGACGCTGGTGTAGACCGCCATCAGTTAAAAACGGTGGATGATCCAGCGCGGCACGCGCACGCCGGAATCCAAACCTTCCTGCCGCGAAAATTTACCATCGCCCAGGTCGTCAACCAGATAATAGGGCACACCATTCTTGGGTGTGATCTTTATCATGTACAGCTTGCCAGCCGAACGGAATTCTTCGACGGTCTGGTCGGTTTCCTTGATAATGGTCACCGCAGGTTCATCGGAGCTATCGCCTCCAGTCTCGAAAGCAGGGGGCGGCGGCATTGGCTCCAGGTTATCGGGAACCGGTTTCTGAGCATAAGCGGCAGAGGATATGCCACATAACAGCAAAAAGGGCAGGATGCGCATCGCAATCGCCTCATTGAATTGGAATGCGCGCATTTTAGCCGATGTGCGCTGCCAGAGTCATACAATATATGCCGATATTACCCAGCATGCCTCTCGGGAAAAGCGGGCGTTGTTATTGTTGGCCTGGGTTTTGCTTACAAATAAAGTTGCCGTTCGCGTTCTTCTTCAGAAGGTTCGAAACCGCGTGTTTCATAATGCTTGAATATCGCGCTGACCACGGTCGCCGGATCATCGATGACCTGGATCAGATTCATGTCTTCGGGGCTGATCACTTTTTCGTTGATCAGTGCGGTGTGGAACCACTCGACAAGCCCGCCCCAGAATTGGCTTCCGACCAGGATGATCGGCATTTTTCGCGTCTTGCCGGTTTGCACCAGAGTCAAGGCTTCCATCAACTCGTCCAGCGTGCCGAAACCGCCTGGCATGACCACATAGGCACTGGCGAATTTGACAAACATCACCTTGCGCGCGAAAAAATGCTGGAAGGTCTGGCTGATATTCTGATAAAGATTGCCGACCTGTTCGTTAGGTAACTGGATATTCAGCCCGACACTGGGAGATTTGCCGTAGAACGCGCCCTTGTTGGCGGCTTCCATGATGCCGGGGCCGCCACCAGAGATCACCGAAAATCCGGCATCGGATAGCAGGCGGGCGATTTCTTCGGTAAGCTTGTAATAAGGTTGTCCGGGCTTGGTGCGTGCGCTGCCAAAAATGCTGACCGCAGGATGAATGCGGTTAAGTCGGTCGGTGGCAGAGACAAATTCTGACATAATACCGAACACGCGCCACGCTTCTTTTGAATTCCAGACTTCGGGTATCACCGGGATAGGTAATTTGGATGGAGTGTTCATGCAATTTCCTCTGCTAATGATTGACTTAAAATGAATATTTCAGTAAAAACATTGCTTCTGGTAGACGGTTCGTCCTTTCTTTATCGCGCCTTCCATGCGATGCCGGATTTGCGCAATAGCGCTGGATTCCCGACCGGCGCCATTTATGGCGTAGTAAATATGCTGCGTCGTTTGCGCCTGGACTACCCTGCGGATTATAGCCTGTGTGTATTTGATGCAAAAGGTAAAACCTTCAGAGATGAGCTATATCCGCAATACAAGGCTAACAGAGCCGCCATGCCGGTGGATCTGGCGTTGCAGATCGAAGCGCTACAACAGGCTGTCAAGGCTTCAGGCTGGCATATATTAGAGGAGTCAGGCGTCGAGGCAGACGATGTGATCGGTACCTTGGCAAGGCAGGCGACTGAGGATCGGGTGCGCTGCATTATCGCAACCGGTGACAAGGATCTGGCGCAACTGGTCAACGAACAGGTTACGCTGATCAATACCATGAATAATGAAACGCTGGATATTCCGGGCGTGATTGCCAAATTCGGCGTGCCGCCCGAACTTATTCTGGATTTTCTGACCCTGACCGGCGATGCGGTGGATAATGTGCCGGGCGTAGAAAAAGTGGGTCCCAAGACAGCAGTGAAATGGCTGACTCAGTATGGGTCGTTGCATAATCTGCTGCAGCATGCCGCTGAAATCAAAGGGGTGGTTGGCGAAAATCTGCGCCGTTCGCTCGACTGGTTGCCGCAAGCCCGTCAACTGCTGACCGTCAAATGTGATGTGAGTTTTGAGGGTAGAGCGCAATTACGCTATGTAGAGTTTGTGCCGCCGGAACCGGATCTGCTGCAATTGCAAGCTCTGTATGAGCGCTTCGAGTTCAGAAACTGGCTGCGCGAGCTTGCCAGTCCGGGCAAAGAAGCCGTGCTGGATAAATTTGTTCCGGTCAGTGAAACGTTCGGCTCTGCACCCGGCAACACCCAGTCAGCGCATTACGAGCAGATCCTCACCCAAGCACAACTCGACGCCTGGCTGGAAAAGTTGCTGGTCGCCGAGTTGGTGTGTATCGACACCGAGACTACCGGTCTTGATGTCATGAATGCGCAACTGGTCGGCATTTCGTTTGCAATCGCTCCCGATTACGCCGCCTATTTGCCACTGGCACATGTCTATCCGGGTGTGCCTGACCAACTGGGACGTGAATATGTGTTAAACCGGCTGAAATTCTGGCTGGAAAGCGCCTCGCATAAGAAACTCGGGCAGAACCTCAAATTTGATCTGCATATATTTGCCAATCATGGCATCCGGTTGGCGGGCATTCAGGACGACACGCTGCTGCAATCCTATGTACTGGAAAGCCATAAATCCCATGACATGGATAATCTTGCGCTGCGTCACCTCAACGTGAAAACCATCAGTTATGCTGAAGTCACCGGCAAGGGTGCCAAGCAGATTTGTTTCGATCAGGTGGCTTTGGAGATAGCCACGCGCTACGCCGCCGAAGATGCAGATATCACTTTGCAACTGCATCGACTGCTTCAGCCCAGGATAGAAGCGCAGCAAGGGCTGCAGCATATCTATCGCGATATTGAATTGCCCTGTATGCAGGTGCTTTATACCATGGAGCGCAATGGCGTGTTGCTGGATAGCGAACTGTTGAAAATTCAGAGCAACGAGCTGGGGCTGAAACTGCTGGCTTTGGAGAGTCGTGCTCATGAAGCGGCAGGGCAAAAATTTAATCTTAATTCACCCAAACAGATACAGGAAATACTGTTCGACAAGTTGCAATTGCCGGTGAAGAAAAAAACCCCCAAGGGTACCCCTTCTACGGATGAAGAAGTCTTGCAGGAGCTGGCTCTGGATTATCCGCTGCCGAAAATCCTGCTCGATTATCGCGGCATGGCGAAACTTAAATCCACTTATACCGACAAGTTGCCGCAGATGGTGGATCGTACTACCGGACGTGTGCATACCAGCTATACGCAGGCGGTCGCGGTAACGGGAAGATTAGCATCCAGCGAGCCGAATCTGCAAAACATTCCGGTACGCACTCCCGAAGGTCGGCGTATCCGCGAAGCCTTCATCGCAGCAAAGGATAATTGCATCGTCTCGGCAGATTATTCGCAAATCGAACTGCGCATCATGGCGCATCTTTCGGAGGACGCAGGGTTGTTGAGTGCCTTTGCTAACAAGGAGGACATTCATCGCGCCACTGCCGCCGAAATCTTCATGATCGAACGTGAAGCTGTGTCCTCAGAGCAGCGCCGCTATGCCAAAGTGATTAATTTCGGGTTGATCTATGGTATGTCGGCCTTCGGCCTTGCCAAGCAACTCGGCATCGAGCGTAGTGCAGCCGCCGCCTATATAGAGCGTTATTTCACGCGTTATCCGGGGGTTGCTGATTATATGCAGCGCACCCGCGAGCAGGCCAAACGGCAAGGCTATGTCGAAACCGTGTTCGGCAGGCGTTTGTGGTTGCCGGAAATCAATAGCAATGACAGTGTCAAGCGTCAGGCTGCGGAGCGTGCCGCGATTAACGCGCCGATGCAGGGTACGGCTGCTGACCTGATTAAACTGGCGATGCTAAAGGTGCAGCACTGGCTGACACAGGAAAAATTGCAAAGCCTGCTGATCATGCAGGTGCATGATGAGTTGGTGCTGGAAGTGCCTGAAGTCGAACTGCCACTGGTCAGAGAAATGTTGCGCAAACAGATGTGTGAGGTAGCCGAACTCAAGGTGCCGCTGGAAGTAGAGTTGGGCGCTGGCAAAAACTGGGATCAGGCACATTAACGTGAAACTCGCGCAGCGATCGTCTTCTCCCTCCCCCACTTGCGGGAGAGACCCCTGTCGCAAATTCCCCGACCGAATTGTGCCCTATGAACCTTGCCGTAGGGTGCGCTTGCGCACCATTTTGGAGTAAGCGCACCAAGCCAAACCGCTCCCTCCCCCGAAGGGGGAGGGCTGGGGAGAGG